>CAYTLM010000031.1:0-15601 GCA_964438485.1 uncultured Leptospirales bacterium
TTGGAAAACATAAACAATAAACTTGAAAAAATTCAATCCCTCTTTAATAAAAACTTTAACAATGTGATAAAGGTGCGCACAGATGAAATAACATTTCTCCAGGAGGAGTTTTTTAGAAACAAAAACAACTTTCCTCCTGAAGTGGACAACCTGTTTAAAGCTGCTATCAAATCCCAGACTAAAGTTTTTGCTAAAAATCTGACAGAACTGAAATCTAAAAAAAAGGAAATGGAAAAAAATCTTGAAAAGATAAACTCATCCAGAATAGCATTCATGGAGAAGCTCAAAAAATCAAACGTAACCCTTGACACAAAAGAAGAAGCTTTGAAAGAAAAAATAAATCTCCTTGAAAATGAAATAAATAAATATAATAAAAAAATTGATGAAATGAATACAGGTTTTGGCTTTATAACCAATTTTTTTAGCATGAAACAAACTGATAAATTAAAAAAAGAACTTTTAGAAAAAAGGGATCAATACATAGCTCACATAGAAAGTATAAGAAACAAATGGATTCAATCTGAAAAAAAAATTGGAGAAGAGGATGCGCAAATACAGGAAAAATGGAACTATTTGCAGGCAGAGTATTCCATTCTTGTAGAAAAAATATTAAACCTTGAAGAAAACCAGGAAGACCTTATCATAAAAAGTGCATTCACAGAAGCCATAGGAAGCCTGAGTGGATATGAAGAATATTTAGCCCTTAATGAAAAAAAAGAAAAGCCTGAAAAATGCCCTTTATGTAAATCGCAAAACCTGAAAAATATTTTCTTCTGCGATTTCTGTGGAGCGCCCTTTTCAGAGAACAGACCGGACATTGAAGGAAGCCTTGTAGAGACTGGAGAGCTAAACAATATTTTTCTTTCTTTACAGGAGGGGATTAAACAGTCTGTGTCTTTAATAGCAGTTATAAGAGGGCTTAAACAGGGTTTAAATAAATTTTTGCAATCCGTAAAAACTGTTAAGGCAAGTGAAGATGCATATTCCCAGCTTCCCACACTAAGAATAAATGTGCCTGAATATTCAAAAGATTTTGCTGAAAAACTGAGAAACATGGAAAAAAACATTGAAATTAAACTTCAAAATGTTCACCCTCTTAAATTTGCAGAAGAGATTGAAAAAAATACGTCCTTTATTCTCAATGAACCTGATATAAAAAAATTCTTCATGCTAATGGGAAATGAGCTTAACAAAAGTACAAAGGAGCAGTGGTAATGACATTAAAAATATTTTATGGAGCTTTTGTCCTGATTACAGGAATTTTGCATTTCTTTATGGGCTTAATTTTTATAATTGCTTCATCTGATAATAACACACGGTTTTTTATAGGAATTATTCTACTTGGAGCAGGAACTCTAATACTTTTTGCAGGATACAAAATTTTCAAAAAAGCCATGAATATCCGGCCAGGAGCAATTGAGGCAGCAATTTTAAAAGCAGCAGCGAAAAAAAATGGCCGAATATCCGAGAAGTCAATGATTGCAGAAACAGGAATAAGGGACTTAACCCTTTTTGAACTTAACAAAATGGTATCAACCCTAAGGGCTTCTCGTGAAACATCGTCAGAAGGAACTTTTTACATTTTCC
This sequence comes from uncultured Leptospirales bacterium, assembly GCA_964438485.1. Taxonomy (GTDB): domain Bacteria; phylum Spirochaetota; class UBA4802; order UBA4802; family UBA5550; genus JBBAGC01. Next base: position 1,588 of record CAYTLM010000031.1, read on the forward strand.
CCGAATTTCAGTTTGATCTCAAATTCAAGGCCTGTCCCTACTGCGGCAATGACTATCCCATAAGGGCAGATGTTGAGCAATGCCCATCCTGTGGGGGTGATTTAAAAATTACAGCAACATCTGTTTCAGGTGAGGACAGATTCTCAATGGATCTTTAACTAGAGCCGGCAATTTGTTATCTCTGTTTCAATTATAGCAGTAGCGCCCACTGCTTCAAGTTTATCCATAACCTGGATAACCTGGGATTTTTTAACCATTACCTTTACAGCACACCAATCTTCAAGGTCAAGCCTGGAAACAGTAGGTGAATCAAATCCAGGCGTTACCTTTTCCGCATCTTTAAGAAATTTTTCTTTAATATTATATTCCAGCATACTGTACTGATTAGCCACAAGCACGCCTTCAATTCTCCTTTTTATTTTAATAACTCTTTCATCCTGAACAACTGATTTGTGTGCCACAAAAGTTGTTTCATAAAGGCCTATTTCACTGAACACCTTTAAGTTATTATCCCTAAGGCTGTCACCGGTTTCAACTATGTCAACTATTGCATGAGCAAGGTTAAGGGCTATCATTATCTCAACAGAGCCATTCATCTCTATGCAATTTACATTTACATTATTTTTTTTAAAATAATCCGCTGTAAGCACAGGAAAGGAGGTGGCAATATTTTTCCCTTCAAGATCTTTAATACCTTCCGGATTCCAGCTATCTTTAATGGCAACACATAGCCTGCACTGCCCATAGCCAAGTGGAAGAACCTTTTCTACCTGAGCATTCCTTTCAAGTATAAGATCACTGCCTGTTATTCCCAGGTGAACAACACCAGAATCAACAAGTACAGGAATATCATCTGCCCTTATAAAAATAAAAACTATATCATAGTTTGTACAGGTTGCATAGAGGTTGCGGCCCTGTGTTCTGAATTTAAACCCTGCTTTTTTAAGAAGCTCAATTGTAGGCTCCTTGAGCCTTCCTTTGGAAGGTATTGCAAATTTTATTCTTTCTGTTTCAGTAAGATTCATTCAGTAATTCTCCCTGCTTTTTCTTCAAGGCCCCCTATACCAAAGCGCCTTTGAAGCTCGGCTTTTATATTATCAAGAGCAACCCCTCTGTGCACTGCAAGCACAAAGGTATGAAATAAGAGATCGCATATTTCATGGATCAGATGCTCTGTTCCTTCTTCATGAGCTGCTTCGCAAACCTCTTCTGCCTCTTCAAGCACCTTGCTGTTTATTTTTTCAGTGCCCTTAATCATTAAGGAAGACACATAGGACTTTTCAGAAGGGTTCATCTTTCTGTCATTTATAACTTCAAAGAGTCTGTCAAAAATATCCTGATTCATTTTATTCCTGCTTTAATAACTCTAATCTATTTTTATTAAACCTGTTTTTTTAGTCAAGAAAAATGGAAAAGCCTCACTGCTCACAGGTCTTGTCCCATCTGGATCTTATTCTGTCAGGGTCTATTTCCGAAATCGAATTAAAAATATAATCCGGCTGGTAGGGGAACCTGGTCAAAGTCTTTCTTGAAGTAACTCCTGTTAAAACCAGACAGGTAGTCATACCAGACTCCATTCCCCCTATAATATCAGTATCCATCCGATCCCCTATCATAAAAGAGTTTCTCGTATGAACCATAAGTTTTTTCCTTGCCCAGTACATCATTGAAGGGTTGGGCTTGCCTAAAAAATAAGGCTTAACACCTGTCACCTTTTCAATTGGTGCAACAAGGGCTCCACAGGCAGGAACAGGGCCTCTTGGAGTTGGTCCTGTTATGTCAGGATTAGTAGCTATAAATCTTGCACCTTCCTGGATAAGCCAGGTTGCTTCAATAATTGTAGCATAGTCATACTCCTCTGTTTCTCCTACAATTACATAATCCGGTTTTTCATTGGTTAAAGTTACTCCCACTGCCTCAAGCTCATATTTAAGTCCCCTGCCGCCTATAACATAGGCACTACAATTCTTTTTCTGATAATCAAGAAAGCTCGCTGTAGCCATTGCAGATGTGTAGAAGTATTCCTCACCAACATCTATACCAAGTTTATAAAGCTTCTCTTTTAGCTCTACAGGTGTGCTATATGAATTATTTGTAATAAAAAGAAATTTATGCTCACCCTTAATAAGCCTTTCTACAAATTCATTAGCCCCTGGTATTAAAGTAAAGCCCTTATTGATTACCCCATCCATATCAATAAAAAATGCTTTTTGAATAGTAAGCTCATCTATAATATTAATATTTTCTTCATTTTTAGACATTATTCATCCATCCTGTTTTTTGCAGATTTAACTGCATTTATAACATCCTCAGAAGAATAAATATCTCTGAGGCACAAAGGTTGCACAAATCTTTCTCCTGCAGGAAATGCAGCAAGAAAGGGGATTGCCCTATTCCCAAGTGCGTGCATAAGCTTTTCCCCTTCTGTTCCAGAGAGGGTTATATCCGCTATTAAAAAATTCACTTTTTCATCTGCCAAAACTTTTTTAACACTGTTGCTTTGAATAGTCATTTTTTCTACAAGCCTGCAATTAGGGCACCAGTCAGCAGTAAAAACCACAACAGAAACCTCACCCTTGTCCCTGTTCTCAATAAGTAAATCATGAGAATATATTTTATGATAAACTTCCTGAGCAACTTTTGGCAAATAAAAATATTTAAAAGATATAAAATATCCTGATACAGATATTAGCATAAATATAAAAAAAGCTAAAATCTTCTCTTTTCTGCTTTTATCAAAAGAACCGAGCCTGCCAAAAAGCCACAAGCCCATAGCAACAAAAACAAAAAAGAGGATAGATCCTGATCTGTGATATTCATCAAGAATACCAAGGAGATATACAACTGTTAGAATAAGGAGAAAGCCCATAGAAGTTTCAAAATAAAGCATCCAGTTTCCAGGCCTGGGCACAATCTTCACCAGTCCGGGTTTAAAAGACATGACAATATAAGGCAAAGCCATTCCAATCCCAATTGAAGTAAAAACAATAAAAATTATCAAAGGCGGCTGATTAAATGTCCAGGCCAAAGTTCCACCAAGGAAGGGCCCGCTGCATGGAGTAGCAAGAAGAGTTGCAACCATACCCTTTATAAATGCGTCAGAATATATCCCCCGTTTTTTAACTGCAATGTTTCCGGCAACAGCTGGCACTGTTATTGAAAAAACACCAAAAATTGAAAGAGCCAGAGCAAAAATAAATGCAGCCATAAAAACTATAAATCCCTGATTCTGGAAAAGAGATCCCCAGCTATACCCGCCATAAGCAGCAAGTGCAGCAAGTAAAAGAAAGCTTAGAATTATTCCTGCAGAAAAAAGCAGCCCCTGAAATGCTATGACTCTCCTGTTCTGCCCGGCGTTTTGAACAAAAGCCATAATTTTAAGGCTCACTACAGGAAGTACACATGGCATGAAGTTAAGGATAAATCCTGCAATAAGACCAAAGATTATCACCTCAATCAAACCTGACATTGTTGTTCCTGTAAATTGAGGCTGAAAATCATACAATTCCGGAAATTCACTCTCTCTGCTGCTCCTTACAGGCATCATTTTAACAAAAACTCTTTCCATAAGTACTGAGTCACTTAATGAAATATATTCCTCCAAAGCAGCAAAACCAGATCCTGCATATTTATCAGATTCATAAACAAGAGGAATTTTTAATTCCTTTTTGACAGGGAGACATATTGAATCATCACATATAAGCATTGAAACTTCGAGGAGAAGTGAATTTATTTTTTTACTTTTTTTAATATTAAAAGCTACAGGTATGCGCACTCCTTTTTTATAAATAAAAACATGATCCTTGTCTCCTGAAGCATTATATTTTTCACCAGAGGGATATCTGGGATTTATTACAACCTCCTGGCCACCCTTTGCCATTACTTCAATAGCCTTTCCTGTTCCAGGCCCCTTCGGATTGGCATAGGTATAAAACTGTTCAGGAAGATCCAGCTCTAAAACAGCATAGCCCTTTTCTTCTTCAATATTCACAAACCCGGAAACATTAAAAATTTTCACCAGATCTTCAGGATGGGGTTCATTAGCTGAAATCTGATTTACAGAATTTATCAGTAAAACAATAGATAATGCTATAATTTTAAAAATTTTAAATTTATAAAAACATTTCATTTATTAAAATCGTCCTCTAAAAATTTAGTAAAATCTACAATAATCGATGCTGTTATTCCCCAAATCACCTCTTCTGTGGTTCTATATACATAAACTTTCAGTTTAAAATCACCCCAGGGTTCAAGATATCTGTCAGGCAATTCAAGTTCTTTAACAGGAAGATATACCTTTTCATCGCCTGTAACTTTATCGAATTCAGAGGAATGGAACCTGGTAAGAATATAATATATTTCAGGATTGTTCTCCTGAAAAAAAGTTACAGGTATTGTAAAAATTCTTTCAACTTCATCTTTATTAAAATCAATAGAATTAACATCTTTTTTTAATACACCCACAAATACATCGATTACTGCACCCATTGGAGCAACCATTGTATCCATGATTCCCACAACTTCCACATCCTTCTCTTCTATACCAAGCTCTTCGCAGGTTTCCCTTATTGCTGTGCTTTTTTTATCCCTATCAAGGCTGCTGTCAAATATTCCTCCAGGAAAGGAAACCTCCCCTCCCTGCCTTATATTCTCATTCCTTTTTTGAAACACAAGGTGATACTCATTATCCACCTCAGCAAGAAGGAGCATAACAACAGAGTTGGGATATTCATCCCTGCCATGAATCCCAGGAACAGAAGGGAGCCTGGCAAAAACTTTTTCCAGATCATCCTTTGTCATTCAATCCTCCATTAAATCACAAAAAACCTTATAGAATAAACCATTATAAAACTATTGACCATAACCGTAAAATAATATAAATTATTAATTGATATTTATTGCAATTGAATTAATACATTATGTGTCATTTCTGTAGATGCGTAAATTTTATAGATTCAATTTTATGAAATTTAGCCAATTCTTTTTTATTACAGCTAAAATGACAGCAGACTAATCAATCCGTAAAATGCTAACAAAATACACTGAAGGAGGAAATACTATGGAATTTAATGAAATAGTAGAAAAAAACAGAAGCTACAGACGTTTTAATGAAAAACAGGCGATTACAAAAGATGAGCTCAAAGATCTTGTAAACATGGCCAGGCTTATTCCTTCAGCACAGAATCTGCAGCCCTTAAAATACATAATAGCTGAAGAACCTGCAAAATGTGCAATTATTTTTCAATCCCTTTTCTGGGCAGGATATTTAACAGACTGGGCAGGTCCGGAGCCCGGGCAAAGACCCTCAGCTTACATAATAATAGTCTCTGACAGGGAAATATCCAATTCTGTTAAATGGGACCATGCAATTGCAGCCCAGACCATCCTTCTTGGAGCCACATCAAAAGGCTTTAACGGATGTATCATAGGTTCAGCCAATAAAGACCGGTTAAGCAGGGATATAAAAATTCCTGATACATACGAAATTGAACTTGTCATTGCACTGGGATACCCGGTTGAAAAAATAATTCTTGAAGACATAGAACCAGGGAGCAGCATAAAATACTATAGGGACTCGCAGGGGAACCACCATGTACCCAAACGAAAACTTGCTGACATTATAATCAATATTTAAAACCTATGAATGATGAAGTATTTATGAAAAAAGCCCTGGCCCTTGCAGCAACAGCTGGAGAAGAGGATGAAATTCCAATTGGTGCTGTAATTGTTAAAAACAACAATATCATTGGCCAGGGCTATAACAAAAACAGGTCAAAGAATGATCCCACAATGCACGCAGAAATTATTGCAATAAAGGAAGCAGCCCTGTTTCTTAAAAATGAAAGGCTCACAAATTGCGAACTCTATGTTACAAAGGAACCCTGTGCAATGTGCGCAGGTGCGATTGTCCACTCCAGAATCAAAAGGGTTATTTTTGGCACTGATGACACAAAGTATGGAGCCTGTGGTACTGTTTTTAATATTTGCGGAAACAAATTGATGAACCATGTTCCTGAAATAACAAAAGGTGTATTTAAGGAACAGTGTGCAGCATTATTAAAAAATTTCTTTCTAAAAAAAAGGGAGAAATAAAAAATATTATTTTTTAATGTTTTTTACTAAATGTAATATCCAGCACTTCTACAATATCATTTACAGGATAAAAAGTCAGACCTTTTTTAATATAATCAGGAATATCATCAAGATCCTTAATATTTCCCTTAGGTATTAAAATGCGTTTTATCTCAGCCCGCTTGGCAGCAATAACCTTCTCTTTTATCCCGCCCACAGGAAAAACCCTTCCTGACAAAGTAAGCTCACCAGTCATTGCCAGATCAGATGGCACCAGCTTATTCTTTACCATTGAGTAAATTGACACAGCCATTGTAATTCCTGCAGAAGGACCATCCTTTGGTGTAGCACCTGCAGGCACATGCACATGAACCAGATGATTATCAAAAATATTTCTTGAATCAGCGTCATCCTGTAAAAGATGATTTATATAAGTATAAGCTATATTGGCTGATTCTGTCATTACCTCACCAAGCTGCCCTGTAAGCTTAAGAGCTGCTCCGCCCTTATGCTTAACAGCAATAGATTCAATGGACATGGTTACTCCTCCCATTGATGTCCATGCAAGACCATTTACAATTCCTGATTTAGTGATTATCAGCTTTTCATCATCAGTAAAAATTTCCGTACCCAGATATTCTTTAATCTGTTCCTCTGTTAAAGTTTTTTCAGGAATCGTACCCTCCTTTGCAAGGATTGTAACTGTTTTTCTGCATATCTTTTCTATGTTTCTTTCAAGGGTTCTTACACCAGCTTCCCTGGCCCAGCCGTTTACTATTGCCATAAAACCTTTTCTATCAATTTTAACATCACCCCTTTTAAGGCCGTGCATTTTAAGCTGTTTAGGCAAAAGGTATCTTCTTGCTATCTCGTATTTTTCCAGAGGGATATATCCTGAAAGCCTTATAACCTCCATCCTGTCAGCCAAAACCTGGGGTATTGTGTCCATGGTATTTGCAGTTGTAATAAAAAGGACATCTGAAAGATCAAAGGGAACATCAATATAGTAATCACGAAACTCTGCATTTTGTTCAGGATCCAGAACCTCAAGAAGTGCAGAGGCAGGATCACCCTGAAAGCTGCGTCCCATTTTATCAATCTCATCAAGCATAAACACTGGATTTTTCTGTTTGATTATTTTAAGCCCCTGAATTATTTTCCCCGGCATTGCCCCTATATAGGTTTTTCTGTGACCCTTTATTTCAGCCTCATCTCTCATTCCACCAAGGGAGATGCGAAAAAATTTTCTGTTAAGCGCACTTGCTATTGATTTTCCAAGAGAGGTTTTTCCCACACCAGGAGGCCCCACCAGACATATTATTGAGCCTTTGGCATCCGGCTTTATCTTTCTAAGTGCAATAAATTCTATGATCCTTTTTTTAACATCTTCAAGTCCATAGTGATCCCTGTTGAGAATTTTTTCAGCCAGATCAAGATCAATGGAATCCTTTGTAGAGGAATTCCATGGAAGGGAAAGAATAGTATCCAGATAATTTTTTGTTACTGAATATTCAGATGAAGCAGTTTCCATATAAAGGAAGCGATCAATTTCATCTGCCATTTTTTCCTTTACCTCGCCTTTAAGCCCCAGCTCCTCAAGGCGCTTTTTCATCTCCCTTACTTCAATGCTCCGCTCATCCTCATCAATACCCAGCTCATGCTTAATAGCCTTAAGCTGCTCCCTTAAGAAAAAGTCCCTCTGCTGTTTGTCTATTTTATCGCTTATCTGGTGATGAATTTTTTTCTGGACATCCGCAACCTCCAACTCCTTATAGAGCAGATGGAGTACCATACCCAGTCTGTTTTTCACATCAAGTTCTTCAAGAATATCCTGATATTCTTTTTTATCTATATTTAAAATTGAGGTTACAAAATCAGCGATCTTACCAGGCTCTTCAACATTCAGCATTGTAAGCTTCATCTCTTCAGTAAAAAGAGGATTGTTGTCAGAAAGGAGTTTAAGCTTGGCCAGAATTTCCCTTGTTAAGGCCTTAATCTCCATCCTGTTTTTTCTGTCAATGCTGTCCTCAAGGTATTCAATCTTTGCCAAAAGGAATTTCTTTTTATCAATCTGCTCTGTGATTTTAAAACGCTTAACACTATTAATTAAAACATTTACACCGCCATCAGGGAGATTAATCCTTTTGAGAATCCTTGCAACAGTGCCAAACTCATAAATATCCTTAAAATCAATTTCATTTCTTTCGTCATCCTTTATCAAGACAAGCCCAATTGCACGTGACTCATTAAGGGCATTATCAATTACCCGGGTAAATCTTCCCTGAGAAATAATCAAAGGAGTAACTATGCCAGGGAAAATAGGCCTGTATCGAATAGGAATAATATATAGCTGTTCAGGCAAAACCTGATCAAGAGCTGCAAAATCCCCCTCCAGAATCTCAGCATCAAGGGCAAAATCACCGCTATCATTCAATAAATCATCTATATCCATTAACAATTCTCCAAAACAATTAATACAGGTATTCCTTCATTAAGACAGTATAATACCTATCCAATATAACACTTTTTGCAAACCCTTGTATTTAATCCACCAATCTTTTAAAAAAAACAAAAAAATCATCATTATTGAAAAATAATTCAAAAATAATCCCTCAAAATTCGTTGAATAAGTAATAACCTCTTAAAGGAGATATTCATGTTAAAATACAGCTCGTCTGTTTTTCTGATTATATTTTTATTCTGCCCATTTTACTTAAAAGCAGGACTAATAATAAATGAAATATCCACAAGTAGCTCCCCCAACTGGGTTGAGCTTAAACTTACAGGCAACACCCCATCCATGGACATTTCCCAACTCATGGTTTCCATGTATTATGGGTCAAGTGAAAAAATTGCAGACTCACCTGTAACCCTGAAAAACTTCGATGATCCTGCAACCCCCTTTGATGACCGCTTTGCTGTAATACATTTTACTTCAAAGGATTTACCTGATGAAACAGATGAAGCTGGCGATATAAATAGCAATGGCATACGCGACCTCTACTGCAATAATTACGGGCTTTGGAACACTGACTGTGTTGTTGCAATAGATAGTGACAGAGATCCGAAAAATGGAGGTATAATCGATTTTGTTGCATTATCAAACAGGGATGGATCAATTAATGCCTCTATTGAAAAATCCATATTAGAAGCTATTAAGCAGAATGAATGGACTAACTGCAACAGCGAAAACCTTCAGGATTGTGCTGTTGACATAGGACCATCAGGCCTTAACAGCTACTCAACTGTGTCACGCAGATCAGAAGATGACACAAACTCTTTACACGATTTTACAGTAACCCCATTTGCAACTCCAGGCAGGGACAATGTCATTGATCCGAAAAAAGGAAAAAAGAAAATCCTAAAAAGTGAAGCTAAAAAAATTACTCATATATATAGAAACAATCCCTCCCAGATAAAAATACCTTTTTTCCTTTTTGAACAGAGCAGTGTTAAAATAAGAATTTTCTCTGCAACAGGGGTTCCTCTATATTCATCTGCGCTTATAAAAGACATAAATCCAGGCGAATTTGTTTTCTCTCTTAATGACCGTGATCTAAAGGGTAAAACCCTTACAGGGATTTACCCTGTTAAAATTGAAGCTGTGGGAAAGTCAAACAAAGGCAGTGAAACAGCAACAGTGCTGCTTGTAATAGTGAGGCAAAGATGAAAATTGCCTTTATAATATCTTTAACCATTTCTATAAACAGCGCATTTGAATACAGAACACCAGAAGGTGCATCACTCTTCCCATATACAATTGCTGCTCATGATTACTCATGTCCTGGTATGGTATCCAATGCTTCTATCCTTCCCTTTGTATCTGGCCTGGCTTTTTCCGGTTCAGCTGCAAGACCCTATTCAGAAAAGGAGCTTGTATCCGGTTATTCTGCTATTCAATATTCATCAGGCAAGACAGGGCTTGGCTTTTCATGGAACTTTTTTGGAACTGACATTTACAAGGAAAACATTTATTCCATTAAAGCAGGCTTTGCTCCATTTCAGTTCATATCCCTGGGGCTAACAGGAAAAGCCTATTCACTAACAGTTGACTGTGATGAAATATCACAGTCAAAAAATATTTACGACTATGGAATTGCTGCAACATTTCGCCCATTCAAATTCGCTGACATCTCCTTTGTTCAGGAAAATATCAATACATACACAAACAAAAAAAATAAAGACATTTTATACCCTGAAAAAAGTGCAGGAATTCTTATTAAGCCCGACAAAGGATTTTCTATTGCATGGAATTTAACAGACACATCCGCAGGGAAAATTAATACTTTTATTGCATCAGTAAATCCTCTCCCCTTCTTTAATCTTTCAGGCGGCTACTCAAGAGAGACAGCCTCTTATAGCGCGTCTGCATCAATTTTTATTAATAAGATCAAAATACAGTATAACCTCCTCTATCACTCATATCTTGGCTACACCCATGCTGTTGCAATAACCCTTAGTACAGGAGCGCTCCCTGAACCTCTATCATACAACACATCCAGAGAAAATGATATGGCAAAACCTGTTGATATTAACAGTGCCTCCTATGAGGAAATAAGAAACCTGCCTGGTGTAAATGAAACCCATGCTAAAAGGATCATAGCATACAGGGAGCAGATAGGGCCTCTTTCTGCTGATGCCCTTTCCCGCATTGGAATGACAGGAGAGGAGATACAAAAGCTTGAAGAAAACATTTATGGCCTGGAAAGAGACAGGGAATCTTTAAAAAACTTACAGCAGCCTTCCAAACCTTTTGTTTATAAAAAAAAGGAAAGCAGAGAGGATAAAACAAAAAGGCTATTCAGACAAATGCTTGCAAAGGGAATACCTGCAAACAGGGGAATTGAGTATAGCAGGCTTGCAGCAACAGGAAACAAAGAAAAATTTCTCAACACACTTTCAATGGACAAAAATCTTAATGATAAACAGAAGGTTGAAGTAAAAAAGATATGCGGTTTTTAAGAACAAACTCATTTTACTCAAAGGTCATTTTTTTTACTGTACTTGTTGTTTTTATACAGGGTTCTGTAAAAAATGAAGTTAAGGCAAATTCCATTTTTCTTTTTAATGAAATAAAACACGATATTATGGATTATGACGAAAAGGATGAAATTCTTCTTTTTAATTCCAAAGCAACTGTTGCTATTGGAGAAAAGTTCACCTTTAGCTTTACTGGAATTCAAAACTATACAGAAGAATATTTTTTATACACCTGGTACACCTCTATTTCAGGTATATATAATTCAATGGATTTTATTATGGGCAACTATACCCTTAACCTGGGGTCAGGCCTCATTATAGGGAAAAAAGCCTTCACGTCATCTGACCCCTTTGCCAGGCGTTTTATTATGTCCAGGGACAAAGCCATTACCCCTTCCAGCAATGGCAATCCCATATACTCCCTGTTAGGAGCAACAGCAGATATTCATTACACATGGCACAACTGCAAAATATCTATTGTCCCGTTTGTTTCATGTCAGGAAAGATATATAAAACCTGAAGATGCAGAAGAGGGTTTTATTAAATCATCCCTTGCAACCCTTAATACAAAAATCCATAAACAGACAGGCCATGAGCCTGTTTACATAATAAACTATGGTCTTATGGCTTCAGTAAAACTCTACAGCTTGTTTACTTTACAGGTTTACGCCTTTGAAACAGGCCTTAAAAAAGCGGATTTAAGCAATATTGCCTGGGATGGAGAAAAACAGGGCATTGCTAAAGGCATAAACAAAATGTACTCAGGCGCAATGTTTTTAGAGTATTCTGATGAAAACATTTCAATTTTTCTTGAACCTGCTTTTTCAGAAAAACACGCCTGCGAAAAAATACGGGGCTATGCCATAATGTATGGCATGGCATTTAAAAGTAAACCCTTTGATATATCATTCCTGGGCAAATCAACAGACTCACACTTTCAGGCAGATTACTCCGCAGGGAACCATCTGCCTGAAAACACATGGGAAATTAAAAGCGCCATTAAAGCTTTCTCCTGGCTCAAAACAGGATTCTCTATTTATAGTCAAAACTACCTGCTTGGAGGATATAATAAAAGCTACATAGAGGGCACGCGCAGAGAGGAAATTTCTGCTGAAGCAAAAGTATTTAAAAGTATGGATTTAAAAGCCTCAGTTAAAAGCTTAAGCTATTACAGCGACGAATATAAAGATAAAAAATACCAGTATATTCTCAATATCAACCATTCTCCATTTTCCTTTTATTCTCATTCCCTTAAAATAATGATTCAAAACCAGGCAGGAGAAAAATCACAGCTCTATTCTCCCAGGATAAGCTGTAACATAGGAGCCTTTACATTTCAGGCAGGCTTTTCCCTTGTAAAAGTTTCAGGGGACAACTATCTCTATTCAGGAATCCCGCCAGGTTCAGGCTCCTTCTCCAGCATATACAGATTTAACGAATCAGGACATGGCATAGCAGCTAAAGGAGAATACAAAAAAAATAAAAATACATTTTATATAAGATCAGAAAGGACAAAAATCGGAGAAGATATAAAAATAAAAATTGAATCAGCCCTGGCTTTACTGTTTTAGTTTTTCATATATTTCAGATGCTTCATGCAGCAATATATCCCTTTCATTTATTTCAGGGTTATCAAGAACAAGCTCTAAAAGTTCTTTTAAAATACGCCCTATAATCTGGCCGGGTTTAAGATCAAAGGCATCCATTATAATATTGCCATTTATATCAAGATCAGTAACTGTTATGGCATTTTCAGCCTCAAGAATCAGACCAATCCTTTCCTGGAGTTTTTTAATTGGCTCAGGAATACCAAATCGTGACCCATTGCCGCTTCTGTCAGCCTCTCTAAGGGTAAAGAGATCAGGGAGATTTTCAACTCCTACCTTTCGCATAAATCTTCTCACTGCTCCATCTGTCCATTCACTGGTATAGTGAAACATGTGATTAATTATAAGGTTGTTAACCTGATCAATTTCCATATTGGAAAACTTAAGCCTTTTCATAATCTTCCGGACAATCCTGGCTCCTATTACCTCATGATTATAAAAAGTAAAATCCCCATCATCCCCCATTTTCTTTGTCTGCACCTTTCCTATGTCATGAAAAAGCGCTGCAAGTCTAACCATTGGATTACCTATAGGTGCTGCATCACATGAATAAATGCTGTGGTAATATATATCATAAATATGAAACCTGTTCTGTTCAACACCATAAGCCTGGGCAAGTTCAGGGAGGCAGAGATTTAAAAGCCCTAATTTACGCATATACTCAAAACCAACAGAAGGCTTTTCTGTATCAAGAAGTTTAAGGAGTTCGTCCCTTACCCTTTCAACAGAAACCATTCCAGCCACATCAAGCGCCAGCTTGATAGAATCAAATGTTTTTTCTTCAATAATAAAATTAAGCTTTGATGCAAGCCTGCAAGCCCTGTAGGTCCTAAGCCCATCCTCCCTGAATCGTTCATCGGGGTTGCCTATAGTCCTTATTATTCCGGCACTTATATCAGCAAGGCCATTAACATGATCAATAACCTCATGTGTGCGAGTATCCAAAGCAAGGCCATTTATTGTAAAATCCCTTCTTATCACATCCTCTTCAAGGGTTGAAGCAAAATAAACACTCTCCGGCCGCCTGCCGTCAAAATACTTGCCATCAGCCCTGTATGTTGTAACCTCAAACTCCATACCCTGAACAAGTACTGTAACTGTGCCATGTTTAATTCCTGTTGGTATTACCCTTTTAAAAAGCTTCATAACCTCTTCAGGATGCGCATTTGTGGCAAAGTCATAATCATAAACATCAAATCCCAAAATCAAATCCCTTACTGATCCGCCCACAAGATAGCACTCAAAGCCCTTTTCATGAAAAGTTTTTACAAAACCATCAAGAAGTGCATAAAATTTATTAGGTATATTTATAACTTTATTTTTCATTATAGTTTCTGTTTTCATAATTGATTTTT
>CAYTLM010000032.1:0-15299 GCA_964438485.1 uncultured Leptospirales bacterium
TTGCATCTATAAGATTATAAAGGGTCTCCTGCTCCCATGCTGAATCCCTTTGCACTCCAAAATCGTCAATTACAAGAACATCAACCTCTGCAAAAAGCCTTTCAATTTTACCAGACTGGCCGTATGTTTCAGATCCTTCAGCAAAGGTAGCTCTTAGGAGATTGAAAAAATTCCTGGAAATTTTTATAAACTTTCCTTCAACAGCATGGTGCTTAATAAGCTCTGTTAAAATTATTGCAGAAAGAAGAGTTTTGCCTGTTCCCGGGTTTCCCCAAAGAAAAAGTCCTTTTTTTACATCAGGAAAGTTCATGACAATATCATAGGCTGCTCTTTTTGCAGATGCAAGCAGAGTGTTCCCTGCTTCAAAATCATTAAAGGTTTTCCATCTGAATTTTTTATCTATTCCTGAGGAGTAGTATATTCTTATTATTTTCTCTATCTTCATTCTTGTTTCACGACAATGGCAGGTAATGATTTTATCATCATCACTGTAATAATAGGGTTCCTCACCTTCACATTTACACTTAGGAATAACACACTTTGGGCATGGACTTAAAACATTGTCCCCCATTTTATCAAAAGAAGGATTATGTATAATTCCTGTATAATCACAATATGGGCAATATTGATTTTTCTTTTTCATAATAATCCATTATATTTACAGGCAAGAACTCTCTGCAAGAAATTTTATATATTTAATCATAAATGATTACTCTTTTAAAGAAAAACTTATGTCAAGATTAATTGTCTGGTATAAAGGAATAAAAGAAAAACTTTAAAACTAATAGTTTTAAAGTAACCTGTGAGTAAATATTCATATTTTTATTATAAAAACATATTCCTTCTTATTTTATACTATAATTAAACAATATGCGTAATTAAATAGATTTAATAATAAAAATGGATAAATATTTAATCTTTTAAGGACGATTATAAAAATATAGGTAATTACAGAGTTTTAAAAGAGGTAAATTATATGAAACTTAGATCAATAGCAAAAAAATCTACTATATTATTCGGGATTTTTACTATATGCACTTTTTTTGCAATTAATGTTCTGGCACAGCAAAATCAGAATGACCCAGTAGCTACAGACAACATGCTGCCGGATGAGATTATAGAAGGCTGGAGAATAAGCGATTACAAGCCATACATATCAGCTCTGGAGGATCTGCAAAAGCTGAGCAAGGAGTATTCGGACTTTCTTTTAAAAAGGGCAATAGATGAATATTCAAAGGGTCTTGATACCCTTGATGATATGCAGACAGAAATAGAAAGGCTTAGAAATGAATACCAGAATAAAAAATATCTTAATGAGCAGTGGTACTGGCAGGAGATTGACAGAAAAAATGCCCAGGAAAGGTATCTGCACAGAATAAAGACTGAAGCAAAAACAAAATCAGTAACCCATCTTACACGCTCCATAAACCTCATGGATCAGATTAAATCCAATGACCTTAAAAGCAATACTGATTTTATTGAATTCAAATCCAAAGTTTTTAGAACATATGTTTCAACACAGTATGACCTGGGCAATATGAAACCCTGCCTCCCTATTCTTGAAAGATACATCGCCCTTAGTGATGAAAACAGGAAGGATATCTGGGCGTATAAATACCTGGCAAGCTGCTACGCTTTTATGGAAAAGGTGCTGGAAAAATACAGCAAATCCTCTGAAGATGAGATTTATTCTTACAGGAACAAAAAAAATACGAGCATGCTTACAGCAATTGAACTTAAATACGGTACAGAATCAGCTGAATACAAAGAACTGCAGCGCATAGTACAGCTTGATGAAAAGAAAAGCGAAGTAATAAATATCAATAGATAAACCTGGCTTCAATGAGGAGGATTATCTATCCTCCTCATTTTTAACATAAACACTCTGCAAAATATTATAATAATTCCCGTCATAATTAAATTGAATCTTCACTACTCTGTTTAAAGGAACAAAAATCCTTATTTCTTCAGGCTGATTAATATTATTAACCCTCACATATCGTCCCCTGCTTTTATCAAGCTCCCATCTTTCAGCTGAAATAATATTATAATTACCTGCATTAACCCTGGCCTCCATCTGCTTGACAAGGCTGCCATAGCCGGTTTCAGTTCTTCCTATATCATGACCATTTACAGTTACATTGTAATAAACCAGTTTTTCCTCTTCATCAGATGAAGCCACATAACTCCTCTGATCACAAAACTCTAATAAAATATTAAAATTATCTCCCCTATCGTATACAACACCCTCCCTGTACTGGTATACACTTTTTGCAGCAGCTATATCGCAAACTTCCACATCTGTTCCGTCAGTTAAAAGAACCAGACGATTATCAAGTATATCCCTTATCTGTTCTGCATTAAGCATTACTGGTATTTTTACTCCATTGTAATCAAGAAAGCCTTTTTTTAATATGAGCAGATCACCTGACACAATTGCAAAATCAATTATTCCATCAATACTCTGCAAGCTGTTATAATCAGGGGAAAACCTGTAAAGGGTTGAAACCTCTGCAATATTATTTAAAATAGAAAAATAAAAAACACTCCTGTTAAAAATAATCTTCACTTTATTGCCATGCAAAGCCTCTATGCCTGTATTAAAAATATAATTTCTACCAGGGCTTAAAACTCCTGCAGAATAAAAACCATCCCTTTCAGAAATAAAATACAAGCATTCTCCCTGTTTAAAAAACGCATTTACATAGCCTGGTATTTCAAGCCTTTGAGAATATAAATCTTTACGGAAAAGATACCCATCCTCAATATAATAATCTACTGAGTCATAACGAGATACTGAATCTGCATCTGTAATTGCTCCAAGCAGAATAGACGCAGTCATAATAATTCCAAGCATATTGCCCCCTAAAGCAGAAATAAGCAATCCTGAAACTATAATACAGGTTCTTGCCTAAAATTTCCAGTAAAAAACCCCCCTTATTAAATAAGGGGGGTTTTTATAAAAACTTATTAAAAAATCAAATCTTGATTTATAACTATTTTTTAATTATAGGTTTCAGCTCCAAGAAATGTTACAGGAGGTTCGTCCATAAGCCATCTCAAGGTATTGTTAAGCTTCATAAGCTGGATAAAAAGATCATGCTCAGCCTTTTCATCCGGTGCGTGCATAGGGCTTTTCCAGAAAAAAGAAAGCCATTCCTGATTTCCTGAAAGAGAGGCTCTATGTGACAGGTCAAGGAAAAGTGCAAGGTCAAGCACAATAGGAGCTGCCAGTATGGAATCCCTGCATAGAAAATCTATTTTAATCTGCATTGGATAACCAAGCCAGCCAAAAATATCAATATTGTCCCAGCCCTCTTTGTTGTCTCCCCTTGGAGGATAATAGCTTATTACTACTTTATGATAATAATCTTTATACAGCTCAGGATAAAGATCAGGCTTGAATATTTGATCAAGAACTGAAAGCTTACTCACCTCTTTACTTTTAAATGAATCCGGATCATCCAGAACTTCACCATCGCGATTTCCAAGTATATTTGTTGAATACCATCCATTTACACCCAGCAGCCTTGCTTTAAAACCAGGAGCAAGGATTGTTTTCATAAGGGTTTGCCCTGATTTAAAATCCTTTCCACCCATGGGCACTTTTCTCTTCTCAGCGAGTTCCCAGAATGCAGGAATATCATTACAAAGGTTTGGAGCACCATTTGCATAGGGAATACCCATATCAAGAGCTGCATAGGCATAGATCATACTTGGCGCAATTGCAGGATGATTTTCTTTTAAAGCTTTTTCAAAGTTTTCAATAGTATCATGAACGCCTGGCACAAATTCCTGGTGTATTTCTGTACTTCCACACCATACCATAACCATTCTGGATAATTTTTTTTCTTCTTTAAATTTATTAATATCGTCTTTTACTTTTTGAACCATTTCCCAGTGATTAGGAGCTTCCTTAACCCAGGTGCCATGCAATTTCTTTACATACTTCTGGTTAAAAACAGCTTTCCAGGGTTTAATTTTTTCCAGCTCATCCTTAACAGCAGCCAGATCATTCTTTGTTAATACCTGGGCATTGCTTGCAGCCTCAAAAACATTATCCTCGAAAATGTCCCAACCGCCAAACTCTATATCATTCAATGAGGCAAGAGGTACAAAGTCCCTAATCTTAACATCCTTTGCCTGCTCTCCCTTACCCACCTTTATTCTTCCCATTTGGGTAAGTGATCCAATAGGCTTACTAAGCCCTTTTCTTACAAGAAACACCCCTGCGATAAATGTAGTGCTTACTGCGCCTAATCCGGGAATAAGGATTCCAAGCTTTCCTTCAGCACTTTTTATATCAGTTTTCTTCGACATTACTTCATACCTCTTATTTAATTGTAAATTATTGCCTAATCTTATATTTTTTCACTCTTATAAAATTAATAAGATCATCAATAAAAGCAGACAGTTTAGTCAAGAAATTTTATAAATATTTCAAAGTTAAATACTACTATATCCTCGCCGCCGTAGGCGGCGAGGATATAAAAAACATCATTACTGTACTAAAAAATATCTTTAGGGCTTATTGCTGAAATATTTATCAATTCACATATCTTAATTTAATAAACTGACACAGAAAAAAAATTCCCTCTGCATAAAACCTGAATTTAGATAAAAAACATAAAAAGCGCAAAATAATTCTTGAACAAATTGAAATAAAAAATTTACTGAATACATCATCAGAATTACCTGGAGTTATAATATGAATAGTAAAACCGCTGATATTGACTGGCCTAACCTTCCTTTTGGATATATTAAAACCGATTTTAACATCAGGTACCTATACAGCCATGGCAAATGGTCAAAGGAAGAACTAACCAGAGATGAATACATTCCAATGCACATAGCAGCTTCATGTTTACATTACGGACAGGAGGCATTTGAAGGAATGAAGGCCTTTGAAACAAAGGATGGAAGGATTGTTGTTTTTAGACCTGAAGCAAATTCCCAAAGGCTGCAAAAGACATCACGCAGAATATTTATGCCGGAAATTCCAGAGGAGATGTTTCTTGATGCTGTAAACAAAGTAGTTTTAGCAAATAAAAAATTTGTTCCGCCCTATGGAACAGGGGCAAGCCTTTATATAAGACCCCTTGTTATAGGCACAGGCGCAAAGGTGGGGCTGGGTCCGGCTGATGAATATATGTTTGTAATTTTTGTTACTCCTGTGGGTCCCTATTATAAGGGGGGATTAACACCAGTAAAAGCACTTGTTGTTACAGATTTTGACCGTGCAGCGCCAAAGGGTGTTGGGGACTGCAAGGTTGGGGGTAATTATGCAGCTGGTCTTTCAGGTGGTCAATATGGGAAAGATATGGGATACCCTGTAGTGCTTTATCTTGATTCAAAGAAAAAAAAATATATTGATGAGTTCAGCACATCCAATTTTATTGCAATTAAAGGAAATACATATATTACCCCTGTATCAGATAGCATTTTACAGAGTATAACAAATGACAGCCTTGCAATAGTTGCCAGAGACAAAGGGATGAAGGTAGAAAAAAGACAGATAGAAATAAAAGAAATAGCTGAATTTGATGAAATAGGTGCAGTAGGAACAGCTGCTGTGGTTACACCAGTTCACCTGATCCACTATAATGGTAAGGACTACACCTTTCACAAAGAAGACAAGGCAGGTCCAGTCATTACTTCTTTATATGAAACTTTTACCGGAATTCAGACAGGTGAAATTGAAGACAGCCATAACTGGCTTTTTGAAATAAAATAAAAACAGAAAAACAGGGTCAGGAAAAACTAAAACTTCCTTGATCCTGTTTTCTCCTTATTCTGAACTTGCAACCATCTTTGCCTGAAGTGCCAGATACTCAACAAGCTTTTGTTCTGTAATAACTCCCTGAGAAACAAGTATTATGCCTATTAAACCACCCTCGGTTTTTTGTATTTCCAAAGCCTTGTTCATCTGCTCCTCTGTTATAACACCATTTTCTACAAGCATTTCGCCAAGTAAAATTCTTGCCATGTCTCCTCCTTTATTTTAATAAATATTTATAATTCAAATATACAAAATTTAAAAAAATTTCCCTAATCTTCAACCTCTTTTAAAATCCTTGAACCTTACCTTTTATTTTGACCCCACCCCGGCTTCGCCGTGCCCTCCCCACAATGGAGAGGGCTTTGTATCGAAAATTTCAGGTTTTGCATTAAACTTTTAGACTCATGAAACTAAAAGTCCAATACCCGTAAAAACACATGACACAGTTCCCTCTTCTCCTTGAGGGGAAGAGGGTTAGGGAGATGGGGTTTAAACATTCCTGCCTCAAAGCAGGCGCCGCACAGCATCGCTCCATAAATTTATCTGCCTTCCCCGCTCCAGGTTGTTCATCACTGGCTCAAATCGCCTGGTCAACCTGTTTCCAACTGCCACCTCTTCAATTGATGAATAAATACCAGTAGATAGACCTGCCAGATATGCAGCACCAAGCACAGTTGACTCGCTTATTTCAGGGAGGAGAACAGGTATGCCCAAAATATCAGACTGAAACTGCATAAGAAATTTATTTTTTGTAGCGCCCCCATCAACCCGCAAATCTTTTATTTCACGACCTGTATCCTGTTTCATGGCATTTATAACATCCATGGACTGAAGAGCAATTGCTTTAAGCGCAGCCCTTACGATCTGCCCCTTTGAAGTGCCCCTTGTTATTCCAAAAATAGCACCGCGTGCATCCATTTTCCAGTAGGGAGCACCAAGACCCACAAAAGCAGGGACAAAGACCACCTCATCCTCTTCGTTGAATTGTGAGGAGGCAATCCCCTCTGATTCTACAGCATGATCAAAAAAATTCATATAATCACGGAGCCACTGAATCACAGCACCCCCAACAAAAACCGAACCTTCAAGAGCATAAACAGGCTCTCCATAATTATTTGGAGTAAGAGTAGTAAGAAGACCATTTTTTGATATTAAAAAATCATCTCCATTATTGACCAGCATAAAACACCCTGTGCCATAGGTATTTTTTGCCCCTCCAGGAAAGACGCAATTTTGCCCCACCATTGCTGCCTGCTGATCCCCTGCAATACCGCCTATTGGAATGCCATCTGGCAGGCCAGGCACATTTGATGTTTTACCAAAAATTGATGCTGAAGGAAACACCCGGGGAAGTATATTAAGGGGAATATCCAGTATATCACAAAGTTCCTTTGACCAGACTTTTGCTTTAATATCAAAGATCAGGGTGCGCGAAGCATTTGTAAAATCGGTTTTATGCTCCTTCCCCTGTGTCAGGTTCCACAGCATCCATGTATCAATTGTACCAAAGCGGAGGTCACCTTTTTTTGAAAGATTTTTTGCCTCCATAACATTATCCAGGATCCACTTGATTTTTGTACCGGAAAAATAAGCATCCACAACAAGCCCTGTTGTTTCCCTGAATTTATTTTCGTAGCCAGCCTCTTTTAGCTGATTGCATATATTTGTTGTTCTACGGCATTGCCACACTATTGCATTATAAACCGGCTTACCTGTTGTAGCATCCCACAACACAGCTGTTTCTCTTTGATTGGCAATACCTATTGATACTGCCATTTCCGGGTTAAGATCTCCTTTTTTTATAGTCTGTTTTATAAGATTATAAATATTATCACGAATCTCTTCTGCATTATGTTCAACCCAGCCGGGTTTAGGAAAAATCTGGGTAAACTCGCTATATGCACTTGCAATAGGTTTTCCTTTTAAATCAAAACAGAAAACCCTGTTTCCTGTTGTTCCCAAATCAATAGCAATTATATACTTTCTGTCGCTCATTTTGATTCCCCTGATTTAGAATTAAGGATAGTTAAAAAATGATTTTAAAATAATCCACCACTCATGTCAAACATTTAAAAATATCCTGATAATAGTTATTGACTTCTGACTCTATTGCATTAAAAATTTGTGTTAAAAATAAAACAATAGCTGATACCAATATGAAAACCTGGGAAATAATAAAAAAAATAAATCCTTTTTTTATTGCTGAAATAGGTCTTAACCATAATGGGAATTTTCAAACTGCAGAAAAAATGATCCTTGCTGCTGCACAATGCGGAGCCCATGCTGTAAAATTTCAAACATTTGTCCCAGAGCTGATGAACTCACCCTTTACCAAAGATCTTATAGAAAACGGAAAAGACGAATCCCCTGATTACAGCATAATAGATTTTTTCAAAAATTTTGTTTTTTCAAAGGAACAGTTAATATCCCTGAAAAAACTTGCAGAAGAAAAGGAGCTAATCTTTTTTTCAGCCCCCTTTGACATACCCTCTATAGCTATGCTGGAAAGCATTGAAACAGCCATGTACAAAATAGCCTCTTCTGAAATAACCAATATCCCTCTTTTAAAGAAAGCAGGCTCTACAAAAAAACCTGTAATACTGTCAACAGGCATGGCCAATGAAGATGAAATTGCTAAAGCCATCTCCACCCTTTCAAGCCATGGTGCTAATAATATTATTCTGCTTCACTGCGTCTCTCTATATCCTCTTGAGGCACATGAAGCTAACCTTGAAAGAATAGTTTCCCTTAAAGATCGATTCAAAACTCCGGTAGGCATATCAGATCACAGCAGAGGTATTGAATCTGCCCTTATTGCTGCAGCCCTTGGTGCTACTGTATTTGAAAAGCATTTCAAGCTGGATCACGATCAGGACTGTCCTGACAAAGATGTATCTGTTACACCTGATGAATTTAGCACAATGATAAGCAGTGTAAGCAATGCAATTGAATTAAAGGGCACTGGTGAAATTGCACCAAAAGGAAGAGAAAGAGAAACTGCAAAAGGGGCAAGAAGAAGTCTTTTTGCTGAAAATAACATCAAAGCAGGAAGTATTATTACTGAAGAAGATTTGGTTCCATTAAGGCCTGGCACAGGTATTCCTGTTTCTGAATTTTATAATATTGCAGGGAAAAAAGCAGTTGTTGACATAAAAAAAGGTTCTTTAATAAAGTATAAGGATATTTTATAATTCAGGAGACTTAAATGAGACTTAAAATTTTAATTATTCTGCTGCTCCCCTTTATGCTTACCCAGTGCAGCCTATGGTATAAGATTACAAAAGAAGAGAGCAAATATTATACTGCAGAAGAGCTTGTACTACTGGAAGAAACAACTGCTGTTTCAGGATTCAGCTATGGCTTTGATCCTGACCTTAAGCTTGATTATGTTTACATTGCAGGCAACTACTCTGACAAAGAACTTGATGCTAAAAGCAAAGATCTGCGAACTCTGCTTGCTAAATATGACTATAACCAGGTTGAATCTTTTTATGAAAAAATTTTTAGACTTCAAACAATTATTGAATGGAATATGAATTATTACAGTAAAAAGAAAAAATGGCCAGAACAGACCCTTATCCAGGACTATATTCTTCCTGATACAAAAAAATATGTAGAGATCTTTGAAAAAAACTTGCTGCTAATAAACAGAAGCTACAAAAATATAATTGATGAACGAAAAAAACAGATAAAATCCGATGTTGATAAAGAGCTTTCATAGAATGGAAAGAATGAAAAAAAAAGCAACAGCATCAATTTTCTTTATTTTTATATTTTTATTCATATCACTTTCAGGATTCAGCAATACAGAACTTTCTGATGTCAGGGTTTATGTTCTTTGCTATCACGCTTTTCTTGACAGAAAAGATCCCTATTCCCTTACAGAAGAAGTATTTAAAGAACAGCTTGAAGCTTTAAAAGCTGGTGGATTTAACTTTATATCCATGGCTGATATAAAAAGCAAAAAATTAAAGGGCGACAAAAACATACTTGTTACAATTGATGATGGGAATAAAAGCACATATCCTGCTTTTTTTAACATACTGAAACCCATGGGCATTAAACCAATGCTTGGTATTTATCCTGCTATTATAGGGAGAACAGACTATGCACTTACATGGGAACAGCTCAAAGAGCTTTCTGACGAAGGGTGCTATGTTGCAGCCCATGGGTATAACCACCTTTATGTAAATGAAAAAGCCTGGAATGAATCCCAGGCACAGTTCAAAAGAGAAATATATCTTCCCAAAAAAAGACTCCAGGAAAAGCTAGGCATAGAGGTTGATACCTTTATTTATCCCTTTGGTGTAAAATCTCCACAGGCTATTGAGGAGTTGCAAAAGGCAGGATACAAATATGCCTTTACCATTATTCCTCAAAAGACAAAAATTCCCTTTAAGAACAATTTTGAAATACCAAGATTTCTTATTACAAAGGGTAATATAAAAAGCTTCACAGCAAAAGTTACTTCAGCTCCACCAACAGCAAAAACTGATAAAAGCAAAAACACAAAATCATCTGAAAAAAATGTTTCAAAATCTTCCCTTAAAAATACAAAAAAAGTTATAGAAGAAAAAATTAAAACAGTAAAAACAGAATCCAAAACCATTAAAAATTTTATTGTAAATGATATTGTTGTACTGCCAAAGGCAATCAAGGGTGATAAAAAAAAAATTAAACCTGATGCTGAGCTGATAAAGCCTGAAAACAAGCCAGTAAACCTGGAATATGATCCCTTTGAGAGCTATATTTCATCCTCCCTTACAAATAACAGTGTTAATTCAAATTCTGTTAAACATAGCTTTAAAAGCTTTTTTACAGATTTAAAAAAATCATACTTTGCAATCAGCGCCCGATTCAGATTTATGATCAATGAAATTACTGTACACGCCCTAAGCCGCTTTAATGAAATAAAAAACTCTGGTCTTGCATTGATTAAAAATTACGAAAAGCCACAGAGCATCAATGAAAAATAAATCGCTTATTGCTTATTGTAATAAAAAATTCTCTATAATTAAAAAAACTCACTTTTCCTTGACATTTATGATTTTAAAAGATACAATTTAAGATGGCGGGTATAAAAATCACGGCTTTTGTCGGATAGTTAAAATTACTGCAGCCAGGGGGAAACATGTTTTTAGGTATAGACATTGGTGGCACACATACTGATGCAGCAATAGTTGACTCTTCAGGAGTTATAGCAACATTTAAGGCAAAAACCGATGGCAAAAACCTGCTTAACTCAATAAATGAAGCTCTTAATGAAGTAACAGCCGGGATTGATCGATCAAAAATAAAAAACATCAATTTAAGCACAACCCTTTCAACCAATGCAATAATTGAAGGACGCATTGAAAAAACCGGACTCTTTATTTCTTCAGGCCCGGGAATAAATCCCGAGTCTTTTGCAATAGGAGACTCAACCCTGATTATAGATGGATCAGTTGATCACCGAGGAAAAGTAATTAAACCACTTGATAAAAAAGCCCTTGAAGAAGGGATTAAAACCTTTAGAGGAAAAGGAATAAATGTTTTTGCCTCTGTTTGCAAGTTTTCCACCAGGAACAAAAGCCAGGAGGAAGAAATCGCTTCTGCACTTGAAGGGGAAGCTGATTTTGTTTCAATGGGTCACCACCTTTCAAGCCAGCTCAGTTTCCCAAGAAGAATAGCAACAGCATATTACAACTCAGCTGTATGGCGCATATATAATAATTTTATTGATTCAGTTGAAGCAAGCCTTAAAGGAATGGACATGAAATCTCCGGTACATATTCTCAAGGCAGATGGCGGCACAATGCCTCTTTCCCTTTCAAGAAAACTTCCTGTTGAATCAATACTCTCAGGGCCCTCTGCCAGTATTATGGGGATTATTGCACTTAACAATATTACTGAGGACTCTGTAATACTCGATATTGGCGGTACAACAACAGACATTGCAGTTTTTTCATCAGGAGCGCCCCTTATTGAAAAAAGTGGTGTTAAGCTTGGAGGCATCCCTACTCTGGTAAGGGCTTTGCAAAACAAATCAATAGGCATAGGCGGAGATTCAGAAATTACAGTTAATGGCAAAGATGTTAAAACAGGACCAGTAAGACAGGGTCCATGTATGGCAGATGGCGGTACTGTGCCTGCCCTTATAGATGCGTTAAATTATAAAAAAATAATCTCCTATGGATTAAAAGAAAAATCTATAGAAGGAATAAAAAAACTTGCCTCATCATCAAAGCTGTCACCTGACAAGGTTGCAGATGGAGCCATAAAATATGCTGTAAATAAAATCAGAGAAGAAATAGACGAACTTATTTCTGAAATAAATCAGAAACCAGTGTACACCATACATGAAATGATTGAAGGTAAAACAATTACACCAGAGACTATATATATTATAGGCGGGCCAGCCAGTGCAATTGCTGAAATTTTGACCGGCACCATTAAAACAGTAGTACCTGATAACTTTGGAGTAGCTAATGCTATTGGAGCTGCTCTTGCCAAAACTACAATTGAGGCTGAACTTTTTGCAGATACAGTAACAGGGAAAATGATGATTCCTTCTTTAAATATAGAAAGACAGATTGACAAAAATTATAATCTAAAACAGGCAGAGGAAGAAGCAGCCCTGCACCTGTCTAATTTTCTGAAAACTCAGAATATTGATGTGGATAAAAGCGAAATAGATATTATGAGTTCAAGCTGCTTTAGAATGATAGACTCCTTTTATTCCTCTGGTAATGATATCCGGGTAAGATGTCAAATAAAACCAGGTGTAACAATGAATCTTTATTAAACAAGGAAGGGGAAACAATGCTAAAAGCAAAAAATAAAACAGGCTTAATTTTCTTCCCAGCCTATGACTGGGCAATCTCAGCTACTCATCCGGAAAGAGAAGAGAGGCTTCTTTACACACAGGATCAGCTTGTTGAAGAGGGTATTTTTGACATTGAGGGCATTACAGAGCTTAAACCTGATATTGCCACAGAAATAGATGTAATGAGATCACATTTTTGTTTTCCTGATGTGAAAACAGTAACAACAGAGTCACACATGATTTCAGCAGGCGGAGCCATACGCGCTGCCAGGGCTTTCCTTAGTGGTGAAGTGGAAAGGGCTTTTGCACTTGTAAGGCCTCCTGGACATCATGCAATGAAATCAGTTCATGGGAACCGGGGGTTTTGCAATATCAACAACGAAGCAATAATGCTTGAGTACATAAGAGAAAATTCAAATATAAGAAGAATCGCAGTTGTGGATACTGACTGTCATCATGGTGACGGTACACAGGATGTTTTTTGGCACGACAGGGATGTCCTTTTTATTTCAATACATCAGGACGGACGAACCCTTTATCCAGGCTCTGGACACATGAGAGAGCTTGGGGGACCTTCTGCAAAAGGAAGAACAATAAATATTCCTCTGCCTCCACGCACATCTGAAGAGGGCTTTTTATACGCCATTGATGAAATGGTGCTTCCCATACTGGAGGACTTTAAACCGGAGTTGATAATTAATTCAGCAGGACAGGATAATCACTATACTGACCCTATTACAAACATGAACTTTACAGCAGGCGGATACGCTATTCTCAATGACAGGTTAAATCCTCATATATCAGTGCTTGAAGGAGGTTACTCTATCCAGGGTGCGCTTCCTTATATAAATCTTGGTATTGTACTTGCCATGGCGGGCATAGATTACAGCCATGTGAAAGAACCAGACTACGATGCTCAAGCCCTTGCACAGGAGCCGGAAATTACAGATTATATAAAAGGATTAAGGAGATCTGTATTGAATAATTATTTTGGCTCTCATGCAGATTATGACAGACCTCTAGACGGTGATTTTGCAACCCGTACAAAAAACATCTATTATGATACAGATGGGATTAAGGAAACCCAGGATGAATCAATGATGATGTGCAGAAAATGCCGGGGAGTTATGATGATAGAATCTCAATCATCTGTGAATCGTTTAAGCGCAGGAATAGAAATACCTGTAGATGCCTGCAAACAGTGCAGAAAAAAAGGAGCATCTCTCTTAAAAGAAGCAAGGAATGCAGGAAAGTTTCGTACTATCCAGTTTATAAACAGACCTGATAAAGTTTATGAGATTTTTAAATAAAAAAAAATCTCATTCCGGATATTTGGAAAAAGTAATACTATTTTTCATACACATCTGGTTAAGCAAACCCCCGGCGGAATAAAATTTTTTCTCCAAGAAATCTTTTTCCGCCGCCCCCTTATAGAGGGCTGATTAATTTTTTATACTTTTTAATGCACTTTTTATATTTTAGCGTTTAGTAAAATATAAATGTGAGTAAAAATCACCTCATAAGGCTGGCACGAAAATCACTAATAAATTTTATCTCTTTAGGACCTGTGCGGCAGCATCCCCCAATAATTTTAGCTCCAAGGTTATACCACTCTTTAACAGAAGCTAGAAATAAATCCATGTTTTCAGGCTCTTTCCAGCAGTTACACTGCTTATCATAAGTTTCACCTGAATTAGGATATACAACAAAATTCTTTATATTCTCTCCCTCAAGACTTTTCATTAAATCTGTAGCATGTACAGGACTTGAGCAGTTTATACCGCATCCAATAAGATTATCAAAAATTTTTGTATTTTTAATAAAGTCAGCAAAAACATCTCCGTTGCTTATATGAGCTTCATCTTTTACAGAAAAAACAATCCAATAGGGTAATTCAGGATAATCCTCCATAAGCTCAAGAATTGCTATCCCCTCTTCTGCACAGGGAATTGTTTCAAATGCAATAACATCAGCGCCTGCCTCAGCAAGAAGCTCAACTCTCTCCCTATGAAAATCAGCATATTCATGAAACTCAAGATGATAATCACCCCTGTACTCAGAACCATCAGCCAAAAAGGAGCCATAACACCCTGCAGATCCTGCAACAAAAGGAAGAGGTCTGTTTTTACAGGAATTAGTATCCAGAAAAATTTCAACTGCTTCCCTGGCAAGTTTAACAGAAAGCTTTATTAAATCTGCTGCTTCTTTTTGTGAATAACCTTTTTTCATAAAGCCGCTTATTGTTGCCTGATAAGATGATGTAATAATACAATCTGCTCCTGCCTCAAGATATGATAAATGTACATCTCTTATAGCACCCGGATTATTTACCAAAAGAGCAGCTGACCATAGATGATCGTTTAGATCAAATCCCTTTTTTTCAAGCTCAGTAGCAAGACCGCCATCTAAAACTATAAAAGGGTATTGCTTCAAAATATCATCTATCACTTTAAACATCTTTTGACTCCTGATTTAACCTGCATTTTTTAAAAACATAATCAAAATAGTCGGTGTTATGCTATTCTTCTCTATAGGGGATTTCCCCAAGGAATATTTAATAAGAATACATACAAAAAAAAATCAGCAATTACTTTTTTACATAAACCATATTATCCAAAACCCTGAATTAGCAATAAAAAAAGGCTGATACCTTTACAGGCCAGCCCTTTATATATGCTTTATATTTCCAATCTTTTAAATCAGTTTTTTTACAAC
>CAYTLM010000033.1:0-15156 GCA_964438485.1 uncultured Leptospirales bacterium
TTTATTCCATCTGCTGACTTGATATGAGGGGCAGATGACAGCACAAGCAAGGATGAATCCCCTTTACTTACAGACATAAATATTCCCACACTTTTTTTTATTTTTGCTGCGCAAGTTTTTCCTGTGCAATTTTCACAAAATGGCTAAGTGGCCTTTTTGAAGGGCATACATAGGAGCAGCTGCTGCACATTATACAGGTGTTTACATGGAGCTTTGCTGAAATATCAAATCTGCCCATTTCAACTGCTGTTCCTATATCGCATGGAAGCAATCCTACTGGGCATGCTGCAACACACCTGCCACACCTTACGCATGGATCAAAATCCCCTATACTCACCTCATCCTCTGACATAAAAAGCACACCAGAAGTACCCTTTACAACAGGCATATCCATTGTATGCACAGCCAGACCACACATAGGCCCACCTATAACGATTCTGGCAGGAGTTCCAGTTAAACCACCGCACTCCTCTACAATATCAGAAATTTTTGTACCAAGCCTTACCTTATAGTTGCCTGGTTTTTTTATTATTTTACCTGAAACTGTTATAAAACGCTC
The DNA here is from genome assembly GCA_964438485.1 of uncultured Leptospirales bacterium. Classification (GTDB taxonomy): domain Bacteria; phylum Spirochaetota; class UBA4802; order UBA4802; family UBA5550; genus JBBAGC01. Next base: position 560 of record CAYTLM010000033.1, read on the forward strand.
AATAAGCGGTTTGTCAAAGATAACAGCTTCTCTGATTGCATATATTGTACCAACATTCTGAACAGCCACACCCACATCCATGGGCAAACCCCTGGAAGGAACTGTCTTTTTTAATATACTATAAATAAGCTGCTTTTCAGCTCCCTGTGGATACTTTGTTTTTAAGGTTCGTACAGAAATATCCATTCCGTATGATTCCTTTTTAATACTATCAACAAGAGCCTTAATAGCCTCTTTTTTATTATCTTCAACACCTATAACAGCTTTATTAATACCAAGTATTTTTAAAGCAATAGCAGTGCCTTCTATTATTTCATCAGGCCATGTGCGCATGAGCATATCATCAACAGTCAGGTATGGCTCACATTCAGCTCCATTTACTATAAGGATTTTTACATTCATTTCAGGAGGAGGGGAAAGTTTAATACTTGCAGGAAAAGCAGCACCTCCAAGACCTACAATTCCTGCCTCACGGACTTTTCCAAGCAATACCTTGCCATCGCTGTTTACCCAGTCAACAGGAGGAGATAAAAGACCAGTGCGTTCAAAAGCACCTTCAGCTTCAATCACCACTGTTGTCTGTTTGCTATAAACTGTAATAGAATCAACAATGTCTACAACTTTGCCAGGAATAGAAGCATGCACATTAGCGCTTACAAATCCGGCAGCTTCACCAATAAGCTGTCCTTCACTAACAAAATCACCCTTTTGCACAACAGGTTTTGCAGGCACACCAATATGCTGCTGCATGGGAATATAGCATATCTGCGGTACTGAAAAATTTTCTAAAGGCCTATCTTCTGTAAGGGATTTTCTTTGTGGAGGATGAATCCCCCCCTTGAAGGTATTAAACACTTTATATTTCCTTAGTGGAATAGATCTCGTCTTTTATAGGAAGTTCTTTTCGCAAATTCTTGATATAGGGAAAAAGCTCACCAGCTTCCTCGTAATATTCACAATCTTCCATAATCCTTCTGGCTACAGTAAAATATTTATATAATTTTTCCTCACCAGATCTTTTAGACCACTGTCTTTTTAAACATCTTACTCTCAACACATATCTATCAGGTTCAGACTCATACTGCCTGATAACAATACAATGTTGACAATTGGAACAGAAAATTTTCTCCTTGGACATGGAATACTCCTGTGAAATTTAGATAATTAACTTATATTCAATCAGCAAACGCCTGATTCAAGTAAAAAATTTTAAAATTTTTTACTAATCTTATATTCTCAAAAAAAGCAAAAACCCATTTTTGAGCAATCACTATTATTCATATAGAAAATAGATATAAAAACAGTCAAGAAAAAAATAATTTACCAATAAATGAGTAAAACCGGTATTGAACCGGTTTTACTCATTTATACTATATTATATCCTTATGTTTATCGTTTAAGCTGCAACAATTCCTGAAGCATCTGGTCAGATGTTGTTATGGTCTTGGAGTTTGCCTGAAATCCCCTCTGTGTAATTATCATATCAGTAAACTGATCTGACAAATCAACATTGGACATTTCAAGAGATCCAGCCACGATTTTCCCTCTTCCTGCTTCAGCTGCAGGCCCAACATTTGCCAATCCAGAGTTATTGGAAACCTCAAACAAATTTTCTCCATTTGATATAAGCCCCTGGGGATTGGTAAATACAGCTGTTGCCATCTGCCCAACAGCCTGCTTTGTTCCATTTGTATAAACCCCGGTTATTAAGCCGGAATTATCAATACTAAATGACTCCATATAACCCATGGCATATCCATCCTGCTCAACAGCCTTGGTTGTGGATGTTGAAGAAAACTGTGTTATACCGGAAAGAACCCCTGCCTCTCCCAGGTTAAGATTTATTGTGCGGATATTGGGATCACCCTCAACCCTGTAATTAGCATTAATAATAAGGTTTCCCTGGTTCAGCTCATCAGAACTTGAATCATCAGAAACAGCAATCAGCTTGCCATCAGGCGAAAACCTCAAATTTACCCTGCTTGATGGGTTTGCCAGGTTTTCCTGTCCACCGCCTGCAGGAACATCAAGTGTTACAGGATATGATGAACCGGATATTGCAGCAGATGCTGTCCACTGGTTAAAACCGTTTTTCCAGAAAGACATTGTAAGCCTGTGTGAGTCTCCAAGGTTGTCATAAATATCAATATTTGTAGTAATAGCTGCTGAAGCTCTCATTCGATCATTAGCCTCTGGAGGAACAATTCCGCTTCTTGCATCAAGATTACATTTATATCTTACATTTGAAGTTTCCCTTGCATCAACTTTTCCATACACTGGAATAATTAAATCCTCAACACTACCGGATGATCTTACTACTTTTTCTCCAGAAGCATCTGTAACTGCCATCCAGCCCTGTACTTTCAAGCCATTGCCTGGATTGACGAGTGTGCCATCCTTATCTATGCCAAAATTTCCAGCTCTTGTGTAATAATTTTTGTCCCCATCTGCAACAACGAAAAAGCCATCCCCCGAAATTGCCACATCAGTCTGGTTCCCGGTTGTTTGAAGGCTTCCCTGTGTAAAAAGCCTGTCAATAGATGCGATTGTCATGCCCAGTCCAACCTGCTTGGGATTCACCCCTCCCCTGTTCTCCTCCGGTTTTGCCGCACCTGCAATTGTTTGTGACAGCATATCCTGAAAAGTTACACGCTGTGTTTTATAACCATAGGTGTTTACGTTTGAAATATTATGACCAACAACATCCATTCTGGTCTGATGATTTTTCAGGCCGGATACCCCGGCAAAGAGTGAACGCATCATATCAACATAACTCCTGACTCTGTATTTTTATTATTATCGTATTAAAGCTGTGCTTAAATTAGTAAAAGATTTAGGCAGATCCCTATTTCTCTTCTGCATCAATATTAACTGAATGAACATTCTTCATTGCCACTTCATTACTGCCCACCCTTAGCATAAGTTCATTACCCTTGAAAAATACCGATGTCACCTTACCTGTCACAGCCTGCTGAAGTACTGAATCATAGGATTCAATATTTTTCCCTAAAATTCCATAAGCCTCTGATGCTTTAGAGCTGGATAGGAGATTTCGTACTTCATTGTTAAGGTTTGTCATCTGCTCAAGTGATGAAAACTGTGCCATCTGTGCAATAAACTCCCTGTCCTCCATAGGCCTTGTGGGATCCTGATGCTGGAGCTGTGTAACAAGGAGTTTAAGAAATGAGTCCTTTCCCAAATTTCCCTTTTCCTCACCAGGTTTTATTCCCATTTTTTTATTAACACTGTTTACCTGCATTTCTGCATTAAGCTTTTCTGCTGCTGACATTTCAAAAATTTGCATAATATACCTCTAAATAATCACATTGATTGAATTTGAATTTATAACCAGTGAATTTCCATCATATTCAGTAGCTGCCATTAAAAACTCCCTGCCTTCGGGGAATTGAAAGAGGTTCTTTTTTCTATCATCTTTATCATCATGAAGAAACCTTTCCCTATGATCCTTTACCCCTACATGAAATTCACCCACCTCAACTCCAGCTTCCTTTAACTGGTTTTTTAAATTCTCCATATTCTGAAAAAGCAGATTTTTTGCTTCATCACTATCAACAAAAAACTTTGCTGTTACAACACCGTTTTCCATTGTAAGATTAACATTCACACTACCCAGCTCCTTAGGGTAGAGTTTTACATTAAAATTCCCATTCTTATTGTCGCGTACACTAATCCTTGCCCTGTCAATAATATCCTGCAGGCTCTGTTTAAACTCAGGGCTTTTGCCTTTAAGCTCGGACATGTTGTTTATTCTTTTACCTGTAATATCTGATTTCTGGTATCCAAAATTAAATCCCTCTTTGCTGTCCCCTTTTTCATTAAAGGATTTTTTTCCTGCTCCACCTTCTTCAGATAAGGCCTGTTTTATCTTATCGCTATTGAACGCCTGATTTTCAATCTTCACATCTCCAGCAACAACATAGCGCTGATTATTACTGTTTTTTAATACAGTGCTCTCTTTTTTCTCTTTAGTTAAATGCTGAACAAATACTTTCTCCAGAACCTTTTTTATATCTTCTGATTTCAGGGAAAGTTTTGGATTTTTCTTTTTAGTTAAACCAGGAATTTCTTCTATATTTTTATTTGGAATTTTTTTCAGATTATCAGACAATGCTGTTTCAAAATCTTTAAAATTCTCTTTTACAGAAAACTCTTCTTTTGCAGCTTTTATTGCTGCCTTTATTCCATTTGATGCAAGAAGGGATTCTACAATTCCAACAATATCCTTTTCAGGAATTTCATCTAAAGAAGAATTGGATTTAAGCAAATCAGCTATTTCTTTATTTAATGCCTTTTTAACTAAAGCATCTTCAGAAATTTCCAACTCCTCTTCATTCAATTCTTTTATTTCTCTATTGCCTTCTTTTATCTTCCCTTCAGGTTCTTCTACATCTGTGGTTTTAACAGATTGAGTGTCTTTATTTTCTATTTCCTGCTTTTCTTCAGTTTTATCAATTTTAAATTTTTTTTCATCAACTTCAGTGAAATTTTTATTTTCAGCTTGATAATCCTCTCGATTTTCGACTTTTATACTATGGGTTTCTACAGAATTTTCAGGCCTGGGCAATTCTGCAGAAAATTCCTTTTCAGTAGAATTACTGGAATGACTTAAAATCATGGAAAAGAAATCAATTTCAGGCTTTACACTCAAATTATCTGTTGCCTGATTTTTTATATATACAGGTGAATCCTGTGAATTGATTGTTTTAAACTCCATCCCTGCCTCCAGGCTTTTATTGCCTTTTCTAATAACATTATCGAATAAAAGAGAAGTTAACTAAATGCAATTTTAAGAAATTTTTTTATGCTTTTTTATTAAGCTCTTTTCTTTTTAAGAAGTTTAAGTAAAGAAAAAGAAGAAGTTAAAACTTAATCAATAGGAGGTTCTGTTCATTTTAATATTGTTGAGTATTCCCACACCTATCATTGCCATAAAAAGGTTTGAGCCGCCATAGGAGATAAAACAGAGAGGAATTCCTGTTACAGGAAAAATACCAAGAACAACACCCACATTTACTACAATATGATAAAAGAAAATTGATGTTATTCCCATTGCAAGAAGAGATCCAAACTTATCCTTAGTTGTAAGAGCAATATGAATTCCCCTGAATACTATTGCACCAAGAAGAATAAGCAGAATAAGAGCACCTGCAAATCCCAATTCTTCTGCAACAACAGGGAATATAAAGTCAGATGTTGTTTCAGGAAGAAAACCAAGCTGGGACTGAGTCCCCTTGAGAAAACCCTTTCCTAAAAAACCACCTGATCCTACTGCAACTTTTGACTGGATAATATTATACCCTGATCCAAAAGGATCAAGTTCAGGATTAAGAAAAACCAGTATTCTTTTTTTCTGATACTCCTGAAATGACTTTTGTAAAACAACTGATAAAAAAAGTCCAATAGAAACAACGCTTGAAGGTATGTAAATTTTTCTGAACCATGGTTTGGGATAATAATAATTGATAAGAAATGTTATAAATGCAATTAAAAGAAGTATTCCTGCAACAGAAAAAAGAACATCAGTATGGATAAAAAACTCAACAAGCAGATTGCTGCTCTGATCACCAACCCACTCCCTGTATGTTAAAAGCATTGGAAAAATTACAGCAATAATAGCAATGCATACAATAGAAATAAGGTGAGCAACATCACAGCCACCAATAAAAAGCATTGTAAAAAGAATAGGAATAAAAATTGCTGCTGTACCAAGATCAGGCTGCTTTAATATAAGCAAAACCGGAAAAATCGTTAAAACAGCAGGAACTAAAAGCTCCTTAAACTTTTTTAAATCCCTTTCCCTAAACTCCAGGTATTTAGCAAGAACAATCACAACCCCCAGCTTCATAAATTCAGCAGGCTGCATGGAAAAATATCCAAAGCTAAGCCATGCAGTTGTACCTCTGATATTTTTCCCAAAAAAAAGTGTTAAGATAATTGTAAAAATCAAAAAGCCATATATGTACATGGCATAATCACTAAGCTGCCTGTAATTAATTGCAGTAGTTATAAGGAAAAAAACAATCCCTATAATAAACCATATTATCTGTTTTTTATATAAACCGCTGTTGGTTTTAAGCACCGGGTCAAACCCTGCACTGTATATCATAAATATGCCAAAAGTAATTGTAAGTATTACAGTTACCAGAAGAAAAACATCTATTTTATTAAAAGAATCTTTATTAAACATAATATTATCCCAAATTACTTCTCTCTGGTAAAATAATTTTTTTCAATCAATTTTGCAAAAACCTTCTCTGCCACAGGTACAGCTGCAACAGCACCCCACTGCCCATATTCAACAAGAACAGTTACAACAACAGCATCCTCAACATTGCCATCAAAAGGAGCATAGCCAAGAAAAAGGGCGTGCTGCGAAGCATCCTGTTTTCGTATTGATCTTGTTTGAGCAGTTCCTGTTTTTCCGGCTATTGGCACTTTAAGATAATTAAGACGCGCTGAAGTCCCCCCTGTAACACTGTATCTCATCCCCTGTTTTATTGTTTTTAAAGTCAGAGAAGAAAGGGGGATTTCCCTTATTTTTTCCAAAGAGGCTTTTTTTATTATCCTGCTATTATCAGAAGAATAAACCTCCTTTAACAGATGGGGTCTGTAGATATTTCCATTGTTCACTATGCCGCACATCATATCTGCAAGGCCCATGGGTGTTATAGACAAAAACCCCTGGCCTATTGACAGATTAATGGTATCACCATCAAACCAGGGCTGGCCAAAGGTTTTCATCTTCCACTGCTGGGAAGGAACAAAGCCGGAAACTTCGCCAGGAATGTCAACACCTGTTTTCTCCCCTAAACCCATATAATCAGCATATTTCATAATATCTGTAGGACCAATCCTCTGCCCCAGGTTATAATAATATGCACTGCAGGACTTCCCAATAGCCTCATAAAGATTTAAAGAGCCATGAGCCCTGAAACAATAGAAGTCAGTGTCTCTATAGCCTTTAAGAATATATTTACCTGTACACACATAGCGTTTATCAGGAGAAACCTTTTCTGTTTCAAGAGCAGCAATAGTAGTAACCAGTTTAAAAATTGAAGCAGGGGGATATTTTGCCTGCATTGCCCTGTTCAAAAAAGGCTTTGATTTATCTGATAATAGTTCTCTTATAATAGCTGAATTATCTCTGGAAATGATACTGTTTGGATCATAGCCCGGCTTGCTCACCATTGCAATAATTTCACCTGTTGCAGGCTTAACAGCAATAACAGCACCATGATTATTACCCAAGGCATCATAGGCGGCTTTTTGCACTTCATAATCAAGGGTAAGTACAATATTGTTCCCGGATTTAGGCTCAAGACCCACTTCTTCACCCTCTGTCCTGTTCATCACATCCACAATACGGCGGATAAAACCATCCTCACCCCTGAGCAGACTATCGTATTCCCGCTCAATTCCGGCCTTGCCTATTGTCTGATAATATTTATACCCCTGGGTTTTAAGCCTGTCATGCTCTTCTTTACTAATGCTTCCAATATAGCCCACGGAATGTGAAAAAAAATCAGAATAATTATATACCCTTACAGGAGCATCCTCATAAAAAATTCCAGGAAAAAGATGCTGATGAGAAGCCATTTTAACAATAACTTCAAATGGCACATCATCCTTTACAATAAATCTTTCCCAGGGATTCCCCTTTCTTAATTCCTTTAATGTTTCTTCAGGATTTAAAGATGTTATTAAAGATAAATTTTCCAGAATTACAAGAAGATCCGAATCTGACCTGAAACTCTCAGGAATAAGAATAATGTTAAAAGAAGGCCTGTTTGACACAAGAGCAACACCGGAGACACCTTTTTCAAAGGTTCTGTCATAGATTTCTCCTCTGGGTGCAGCAATAGGAATATAGCTTTCCATATTGCTTTTAGCTTTACGGACATATTCCTCACCTTGAATTACCTGGAGATTAAAAAGCTGCAGAACAAGAATGAAAAAAGCAAGTGCCACACAAACAGAAAAAATCAGCACTCTTTTTCTAAATGCCTCAAACATCCTGTTCCTGAGGGATGTAAGGCTCATTTACAAATACCCCTCTCTTTCCAGTTCCTTTTGATATATTTTGTCATATATAAAAAAAAGAGGAGGTGCCAAAATAGCATTATAAAATGATTCAGGTAAAATTATAGTAACAACTGCAGAAAGCATGGATTGGTGAAAGGTGTAAGTCAAAAAAAGGGTAAAAACTCCCTTTATAAGTGATGCAAGAAACAAAAGAAGAAGCAGAGATATAACATTGTTTTTAATCACTGATCTGCCTATCATCCCTGCAAGAAAACCAAGAACCAGTTTAGGAAAAGCAAGAAGACCAAGAGGAGAGTTAGAAATAGAATCATGAAAAATTCCGCTTATAAACCCTGTAATTTCGCCATAAAAAGATCCAAAGCTGTACCCTATGTATATTACAAAAACAAAAAGAAGATCAGGCTTAACCCCTCCTATCCGTATTGCATCAAAGGAGGAATGCCCCTGTACAATCAATGATACCAAAACAAGAACAGCAGTCATAATATAGGAGTAAATCATTGCTTCTCCTCAAAAAATTCAAAAAGCCCCTTATCAGCACTCTTTTTAATTATAAAAACTTCCTCAAGAAGATTGTAATCCATAAAAGGCTCTACTATAAGCTTCTGATAAGGGCTATTCCCTGAAATATCTACTCTAATCACAGTTCCAAGCAAAAGCCCGGAGGGAAACACTCCGGCAAGTCCTGAAGTAACCACAACATCACCCGGATTAACAGAGGCTCCTTTTGAAATATAATTTGCCACACATATATTGGAATTATGGGCAATTCCGGATAATAATCCAGGGAATCTGCTCTCCTGCAGTCTCACACCAATTTTAATATCAGGTGAATTTAAAGGCTGAATCCTGGACACAGACCTTCTTACTTCAACAATTTTACCCACTACTGCTTTTATATCTCCACTATATGCAACAACAGGCATATTAACTTCAATTCCGTCTTTACTTCCTTTATTTACTACAATGGTACGAAACCAGTTATCAGGATCTTTTGAAACTACAGAAGCTGTTATTGAATCATACTGGATGCGCTCTTTAAGCCCAAGAAGAGCTCGAAGTCTTTCGTTTTCACTTCGTATCTCTCCAATATCCTCATTGAGCGATTCATAGCGAAGCAGCTTTTCCCTTGTAACAGCCAGCTGATCTCTCACTTCATTGAGCTCAGAGAAACCAGCCCAGAATCTGCTTATCCCATCCTGAAGAACATCATAGCCTTTTTGAAAAGGAGAGACAAAACCACTAACAATACCTTCAAAGGAAAGTGTAAAGCTGGTACTCTGTGAGAACAGCGAAATAATACAAAAAAGAGAACAAACAATAAATACCGCTATTGACTTATGTCTGGATAAAAACTCCACAGCCTTTTACTTCAGGTTTGATCTGTATAGATGTTTTATTTCTTCAAGAAACTTGCCAGCGCCAAGAACAACACAGGTAAGTGGATTTTCAGCCTGTATAACAGGAACGCCTGTTTCCTTGCTTATAAATTTATCAAGACCCTTAAGAAGGGAACCACCTCCAGTCATCACTATGCCGCGTTCAACAATATCTGCAGCAAGTTCAGGTGGTGTTTTTTCAAGGGCGTGCTTAACCCCTTCGAGTATCTGCTCAACCGGCTCTTTTAATGATTTTCTGATTTCAACTGAATCTATTTCAAGGGTTCTGGGAAGGCCTGATATTGCGTCCCTGCCTCTAAGATCCATTGTTTCAACCTTTTTTTCAGGGAAAACATTGCCCAGGCGAAACTTCACCTCTTCAGCCATTCTTTCGCCAATAATAAGGTTATACTGTGTTTTCATGTATTTAATAATAGCTTCATCAAATTCATCACCTGCAATACGGAGAGAATCAGCAATTACCATGCCCCCAAGAGAGATAATTGCAATTTCAGTTGTTCCTCCACCAACATCCAGAATCATGTGACCTGCAGGTTCGTGAATTGGTATATTTGCCCCTATTGCAGCTGCAAGCGCTTCTTCAATAAGGAATATTTCCCTTGCACCTGCCTGCTCTGCAGATTCCCTTACAGCTCTTTTTTCAACCTCAGTTATTCCTGAAGGCACGCCAATAACAACTCTGGGCCTCACAAGAGTTTTTCTTTTATGAACCTTTGTAATAAAATACCTTATCATCTTTTCTACAGTTTCAAAATCCGCAATTACACCATCCTTCATAGGCCTTATGGCAACTATATCACCAGGTGTTCGACCAAGCATCCTTTTTGCTTCATGACCAACTGCCAGCACCTTGCCTGTACTGGTCTGTACAGCCACAACAGATGGTTCACTTAGGACAATTCCCTGCCCCTTTACATGAACAAGGGTATTTGCTGTACCAAGATCTATACCCATATCATTAGAAAACATACTATAAAAAGAATCAAACATCATCTATTGTCTCCCTGTAATATTCTCAAAATCATGAAATTAAAACATTTAATTTATATATAACAAAACCTTTCAGGAAGGATTGCTTTATAATCAGACTGTTGGAATAAGACATAATGTTATATTTAATTTGCTACATATATTTTTTTGTCAAGCCTAAATCAAATTAAACAATTTTACCAAACTATTAAATATAAAAAAATCATATCAGGCTCAAAAGTTTTTTTACCTCTTCATTTGATCTGTTAATTGTAAGCACTTCAGCCCATATAGCCCTGGCTTTATCCCTGTCCCCCATGGCTGAATAATTCTTCCCTATCCATATTTTACTATTCAAATTATCATTATCAATTGCAAGCATACCAGAGAACTGCTCCAGAGACTCCTTGTATAAACGCTGTCTGTAATAGATCTGGCCAAGATTATAATGAGAAACCATTTTTATATTGCTGTCAGATGTTTCACCTAAAACATTTTGAAATGCCATAATTGATTCAGTGTACCTGCTTGCATCTTTAAGCAAAGAAGCAAAAAAAACTTTCCCCTGCACAGTATCCTCCACCTGGCCAGCGTCTTTTGCCAAAGAAAGGGCAGTTTCATAATTACCACTCAGTACTGAAATAATAATATAAAACCTTACATCATCCAGCTTTAGCTCAGATACTGCTTTAATGCTGTTTATATGTGAAAAAATTTCCTCTGTATCATAATAACCATACAAAAAAAAGGACTTCCCAAGCATAATAGTGTCAGATGGGGTCAAGGTTTTACCGCTAAGCAGTGCCTTTGCCTTATTAAAATCCCTTATTGTATTTACCAGGCGTTTTTTTACAGTACCGGAAACATCCTTAAAAGAATCATTGATATACATTTCAGTAAAAGTGCTGTTAAGTTCAGTCTCTGCTATAAAGTAGTTCACCCTGGCACTCATAATATAGGCCTCAGAATCAAAGGGATTATCCTTCACATAAAGCTTTAAAGGTTCAACCAGCCTGTTCAACTCTCTTAGCCTTTTATTCTGATCAGACATTGCAGAAGCATGATCTATATCAGCAGCGATTCTGTTCTGATTGATTTTCCAGAACATCAGCTGTGTCCTGTTTGAATATGCAAAATAAATACCAGTTGCAATAATACCAAGAGTAATTACTGTTTTAAGAAACTTTCTGTCCTTCTTTTTTGCCTTATATTTATAGTACATTTTTAGTCCTTTTTACTGTCATAAAAAAAATCACGGATATTTTCAATTAAATCATTGCCTTTTTCAAAGATAAAGAGCCTGGCTGCCCCTCCATCCTTTACTGGGAAAGCAAAATAGTCATCCCCTGTAAAAATTCTGTTTATTCTGTGAAAATCAAATCTGTAAAGCCTGTCTTCAACATAAAAATTCAGCCCATCTCTATCAAGGGTAAGCTCCCCTGTTCCCACACGCTTGATTTTTTTATACCCTGAAAATCCAGGATCAATAATGCCTACACCAGAATCATAGTCAATAACACCGGAGTTATCCTCAAACATCACAACCCTGGCTGGTTCATTTTCTATTTTGCTTTTTTGATCTGAAAATGGGCTGTCATCAAAATAGCTATTATCTTCAGATTTATTATCAACATTCTTATCAAGAAAAATACTTACTGTTTCACCAGAATCATCAAAACTTATAAAAACATCATCTTCAGTATCATCATCAGAATTATCAGGATTATCATCTATTTCAAAAATATCATCATCGTAAGCAGGAAAATCTAAATCCGGGGATTCAAAATCAGAGAAAGATTCTTTTTGAGATTGAGAAAAATTTTCATCAGGTGTCCTGTTTCCGCTTAAATCATCTATGCGCTCATTAACCTTCCGGGTTTCCAGAAATAATGTTACCAGTATTATTAGCAAACCTGTGAGAATTAGCAGAATAGCAAGATAAACCATTTAAGTACCCCGGTCAATTATTGAGGAGCCCTACAAGACACTCTGTTTGGAAGAAATATATAAATCTTATTAGCCATTGCCGGGACTATGTCAAGATTTTTTCATTCGGAATATTCTGATATTTACTTTTTCCAGAGTCCCACCTTTAAGTAGGGATTACCTTTATTAACAAAGTCGGCTGATTCATTTCCAAACATTAATAATTGCCACTGTTTTGGATGAAAAGACCTGTATTCTTTTTCTGAAACAGAATATGAATTAACAGAGGAAAGAATAAATCCTTCCCTTTCTAATATTTTATCCAAAAGTTCAAGGGAATTTTTATAATCTCTTTTGACTGAAAACTGTTTTTTCCTGTTCCTGGCAAAAGTAGGCGGGTCAAAAACTGCAAAATCAAAGAGCTGCTTTTTTTTGGTAAAGAGCTTAATCCAGTCAATTGCGTCTCCATAAATAAAATCACGGTCATCGCAATGAAAGTTATTTATCCTGTAATTCTCCCTGGCTTTGACAAGAACAGAACGTGAAAGATCAACATTAACTGCAGAACCTGCATTATTGACAAGAGCATGCACTGAAAACAATGCTGTGTAACAAAAGAGATTCAACATTTTTTTCACTCCATGCTCTTTGTAAAACTCAGGAAGCTGGCTTCTTATTTCCCTCATATCCAGGAAAACACCTGTGCTCTGCCCATTGAGCAAATCTGCGTATGCTTTTATGTTGTTTTGAAGAATAGTTATCCCTTCCTCAGGATAGGTTCCCTCAATGATTTCACTCCTTCGCGCCTCTGTGTAATCATTTCCTGAAATATTCATGCGATTTTTTACAAGCAGACCTTTTAAGCCTCCTGGAAGTGATTTATAAACAGATAAAGCAGCATCTATTGCAGCCTTGAGATTCTCTTCCACATTATGGTTGAAATACTGGATAAGAATGTATCCATTGTAAAAATCAGCAGTAATACCATCCAGGCCATCACCCTCTGCATTAAAAAGCCTGAAGCAGTTAGTGTCAGATAATTTAAAAAGGCTAATTCGTTTTTCAATAGCAATGGAAAATAATTTTACAAAATCAGCTTTATTCAACTTACACTATCCCTTTATAAACCTCATCTATTCTTGCCTCAAGCAGATCATATCTCCCCTCATTTATAAGCTTGTCACTTACAGGGTAGGACATACCACAGGCAATAACCTTTTCAATGTCCAGATATTTTTGAAAATTTTTATTGTCAACACCGCCTGTTGGCATAAGGTAATAATCAAACAGTTTAAATGGTGCAAAAGCTGATTTTATATAATCTGTGCCCCCAAGGCTTTCAGCAGGGAAAAGCTTTATAATAGGTGTTCTTTTGATTGCCCTGAAAAGCTCACCAGGTGTAGCAACTCCAGGGACAAAGGGTATGCCCTGTTTTTCAGCCCCATCCATAAGATCTTCATCAAGACAGGGAGAAACCGCAAACTGCGCACCAAATCCTTGTGCCTTTTTAAGCTGCTCAGATGTAAAAACACTCCCTGCTCCTGCAATTATTCCCTTAAACTCCCTAACCACAGCTTCAATACAGCTAAAAGCAGCCTCTGTTCTAAGGGTAACTTCTATAATATTAACATTTTTTTTTACCAGCAATTCCGCAGTTTTCAAAGCAGAATCAACACTATTAAAAACACATACTGGTACAACCTTTACTGCTGCAAGAGTTTCCTTAAACTTCATAGCATCACCTGCCCTTTTTTTTATACAATCGGTAAAAAAAATCATACCTGTAAAATAAAAAAGCCACCATTTAAGGCAGCTCTTTTTAAAATTTATTTTTTATAAAAATATTAATCAATTCTTGGATATGAAAGCTCAATGCGATTCCCATCTGGATCAAGAATAACCACCCTTTGTCCCTTTCTAAGATTTTCCGGACCGGAAACTATCTCAATCCCCTCTTCCTTAATATCATCTATTACATCATCAAAATCTTCTTCATCAACATAAAAGGATACACAAACTCCTGCATCTGCTCCTGCTTTATACCCGTCAACTTCTTCAAGAGCCAGCATTATATCACCCATCTTTAAAAAAGCCTGTCCTGCTGTACTTATACCATCCACTATTTCAAAATCAAAAAATTCTTTATAAAACTCCACGCTCCTGTCCAGGTCAGCAACAGTGATTCCTATATAATTTACGCTTTCAATAACAATCATTTTAACCTCATCAATTCCCTTT
>CAYTLM010000034.1:0-15030 GCA_964438485.1 uncultured Leptospirales bacterium
AAGGTGATTTGGTATTAGAAAATATAGCTGAAGTGAAAAAGCTTATTGAGCTTGGCAAGGCTAACAATGAAATTACTTATGATGAAATCAATGATATACTCCCTGACAAGCTGCTTAACTCTGAAAAGATAGACGATATTTTCATTCTTCTTAATCAGCTTGGAATTGAAGTAGTGGAAGATTCTACACGTAAGGCAGCTCCTGAGGTTGTTGTAAAGAAAAAAGCTTCCACAACAAGAAAAGCAGCTTCTGCAAATGAAGATACTTCACATGTTGATGATCCTATACGTTTATATTTAAAAGAAATAGGAAAGGTTTCTTTGCTATCTGGAGAGCAGGAGGTTGATCTTGCAAAGCGCATAGAAGATGGTGAAATACTTATTGAAAAAGCTGTAATTACATCTACGCTCCTTATAAATGAGCTGATAAAAAACCACTCTAAAGTTATAAGTGGGAAAATTAAACTTACTGATATTTTAAAAATTAACAGACTTTACTATTTTTCTTCAATAGATCTTGCCGGGCTTGAAAGTAAATATACAACCAAGATGAAGATTATTATTGAAGAAGATTCAAAAATAATCAAGCTTCAAAATAAATTAAAAAGATATGACAACATCTCTCCTGAGTTTGACAAAATCACTGAAGATATTAAAAAAGCGCAGGCAAAAATACGCCAGGCTGTTGAAGAGCTTGAAATTAGTGAAGATGAAATTTCAAAAATTTCAAACAAAATACAGTCAATGGTTAAAAGAATTGATGAAACCAACAAGTTTTTTTCTGAAATTGAAGAGACCTACAATAAAGATATAAAAGAACTTAAACATTATGCGCGTAAAGTTGAAAAAGAAGAAGATATTGAAGAAATAATCGAAGAACTGCATCTCAACAGCAAGGACGAGCTTCTTGAGATTGTAAAAGATGTCCGTAACAATGAAAGAAAAATACGAAGGATTGAACAGGAAGCTGGTGCAGAAGCTGATGAAATTATGAGATGGGGCCAACAGACAGGTCAGGGACAGCGCAAAATTCAGAGAGCAAAAAAAGAACTGATCAATGCAAACCTTCGTCTTGTTGTTTCAATAGCTAAAAAATATGCAAATAGGGGCATGCATTTTTTTGATCTTATACAGGAAGGAAATATTGGCCTTATAAAGGCTGTTGATAAGTTTGAATACAGAAAAGGTTATAAATTTTCAACCTATGCAACCTGGTGGATTCGCCAGGCAATTACAAGGGCTATTTCTGACCAGGCAAGGACAATCCGGGTTCCAGTTCATATGATTGAACAGATCAACAAGGTTATGCGTGAAACAAGGCTGTTTCAGCAGGAATTTGGAAGAGAGCCAAATCCGGAAGAGCTTGCAGACAGGCTTGGCTGGCCAGTAGTAAAAGTTAAGGCTGTAAAAAATGTTGCAAGAGAGCCCATTTCACTTGAAACACCTGTTGGAGAAGAAGAGGATTCATTGCTTGGCGATTTTATCGAGGACAAAGAAGTGGATTCACCTGCCAATACTGCAGCACAGAGGCTTCTTAATGAGCAGATCAATACAGTCCTGAATACTCTCCCTGCAAGGGAACAAAAAGTAATAAGGATGCGTTTTGGACTGGATGATGGTTACTCTCATACTCTTGAGGAAGTAGGCTATGTTTTCAAAGTTACAAGGGAAAGAATAAGGCAGATTGAGGCCAAAGCACTTAGAAGGTTAAGGCATCCCACCAGGGCAAGAAAGCTTAAGGATTATCTTGATTACATGTAATAATCCAGACTTTTTAACCAGATGTTTTATAAAAAGAATAAGAAACCTTATTTTATGAGAGATAAATTTAAACGAATATAATGGCGGAAAAATCTAAAATTAAATGCGTTACAATGGTGGGTGCCGGGTCATGGGGTACAGCAGTTGCAATGGTAATTGCTGAAAATAATCCCGGTCTTACTGTAAAAATGTGGTCATATGAAAAATCAACTGCACATTCAATAAATAAGCAGAATATAAATATTGATTTTTTGCCTGGAACAAAGCTCCCTTCAAATATTGTTGCTACTACAAGTCTTAAGGATGCTTTGGCTGATACCCAGGGTGTACTCATTGCCACACCCTCAAAAGCAATTCCTGAAATAATGGGAAAAATAACCAAAACTTTAAATGTAGAGGTTCCACTTTCATATCTTACAAAAGGCTTTGTCAAGATTGAAGGCGAAGTAATGACCATATCCCAGGCTATTGAACATTTCGCTCCTGAATATAAAAATAAAGTTGTAGGTATTTACGGTCCCAGCCACGCTGAAGAGGTGGTTAAAAGATTTCACACCTGTATAACTGTGGCAGGGAAAAAGCCGATAGACCGAAGATTTTTCTCTGATCTTTTGAATTGTGATTTTCTTCAGTGCAGAGAGACTGATGATGTATTAGGTCTGGACCTTGGAGGAACATTAAAAAATCCTGCAGCAATAGCAGCAGGAATTATAAGTGTACTGCCAAATTGCGGTGATAATCTGGCTGGTGCCCTTATTACAGAATCCTTAAAAGAAATGATTGCTCTTGGCAAAGCAATTGGTGCTCATACATCAACAATTGTGGATATTTCCGGAACAGGGGATCTTGTTGCAACAGCACTTAGCGCTCATAGCAGAAACAGGCGTTTTGGCAAAGAAATTGCTAAACAGATCATTGATACAGGTTCAAGCCTTTCTTTTTATGATAGAATTTACCTTAGATTCAGACCGGAACACGTTCTAGAAAAAATAAGCCGTAATTTAAGCTACCTTGCTGAAGGAGCCTATGCTATTGAACCATTGATGGATCTGGCAGATCGCCATTCAGTATCAATACCTGTATACAGGTCTCTTTATGAGGTACTTTTAAACAAAAAAGATCCTTCTCTTTTAATTGAAACAATTAAAAATCCTAAAAAATATAATGAAATATACAAAGAGACAAAGCTTCATGTTAAGGAAAAACAAAAGGGGCTGGAAAGTGTCAGGGGAAAAACATTTAAAAAACTCATTATAAATAAAATCATTGAAAAGATTGGTCCTGACAGCTCTGAACATAAACTTGAAATAGACTACGTAATTAATAATCTTAAAAGCTTTATTGAAATAGATAACAATATAGATCATGAATTTTACAAAGATGAACTTAATCTGATTAAGGAATTAAAACCCACTAATTACGAAAAACTACTTAAAAAAATTATCACCATATATCTCAATGAAATTATTGATCATCACAATATTTATTTTAAAAATATATTCTTTAAACTTCTTTCTTTCAAATACTTTTGGAAAAAACTAAAGGGAAACAAGAATTCCCTTTCAATCACAGGGGATATAGAGGATATTCTTAGAATAGAAAACAATGTTAATATTATATACGTTGCACGATATAAAAATATACTGGATAGCATTCACTATATTTTTGCTATTAAAAAAAGTAAACTTCCTGTACCCAGGTATTTTATTTCAAGCGATGCTATAAATGGAAAACTTGAAAAGTTTTTTATTCGCAATAGCGGCGGATTTATAATCAATAGAAGTAAACTTGATAATATTGTTTATAAACAATGTATAATTCAGTACCTTTCAACTTTAATTCGTAATGGAGTGCCAGTATTATACTTCCCTGAACTGGAACCTGAAAAAAATTCACAAATAAGCGATTTAAGTGAAAACTTTTTCCAGCTGCTTCATGAAGTAATGTATCAGGAAGCAACAGAAATAGTTCTTATACCATCTGAAATACTTTATAGTAACAGGGTAAGAGAGTCTGAAACAAATGAAATCTTTACAGAACAGATGCACCTTCATTTTTCTGTACCTCTTTTTCTTTCTGATTTCACACGGCAGTCCCTGGCATTTACGTCCATACCGGAGCTTATACAAAACATCTGGGAAAGAGATGAGATAATTCTTCCTCACCATGTAATATGCGGCATTCTTTCTGAAAGAGACTTTTCACTTAACCAGGGAAAACTTAAAAGATATATAGATAAGTACCTTGAAAAAAATTATTTATCTCTTGGCAAAAGCAGCAGGCAGATCGCTTCAGAGGGAATTAAGTTTTTGTTGAAAAATAAAATAATCAATAAAAATAATGATAATTATACTGGAGTTGAAATTGATAAAATTAAAGACTATGCTAATATAATCAACAGAAAAAAAGAACATCAGGGGCTTGAAACTGAATCCTGAATAATAACCGGAGCTTAATAATTTTTAAATTCTTTTGTAGCTAATATTTTTTGAAGAACTGTATAGGAACCTGTTTCTTTTTCACAATCAATATAAGTGCATGTATAGGGAAGTATAATTCCTCTGATATTGAAATCAAATTTACCCTTGCAACATTTTTCAAATATTGCATTTTCCTGAATCCCACCCCTGTTAATTACTAAAAACATTGATAGAGAAATTCTGAATATACCAGAATCATTGCTAAACAAAGAAGCAAGTTTCCTTTCAATATCTGACGAAAGCTCAAGAATAAGAGAGAATCCCATATTTTCAAAAAACTGCGGAATATGTCTAAAGCTAAAAAGGCAGGACTTCACTTCCCCGGAAATCATACCTTTGGAAAGATAGCTGTTTATTTCTACAGAAAGTTCTTCAAAAAAATCATAATGTATTGGTTCTGAAGAATAGCTGTTTATTTTTATTAAATCCATAACAATATCGCAAAGAATGTGAAAGCTGCTTCCCCTCATAAACGGTGACTCTGATAAAGTTAAAACAGAATAGGTTCCTTCATCAGTATTCATGGATTCATGTAATAATCGGTATGTCCTGCCACCAATATTTAACTGGTCAAGAGTCCTGTAAAAAAACACGTCCTGATCCATAAGAGCATATACGTTGTTGAGAAGATTATCATCACCTGCAAAATCAATTATTTCATAGCTGTTTTCAGTAGAATTTATTAAAAGGGTTGCATCAGCAAAATTTGCATTATTATATGTAACTAGCATGCTTTTAAAATGAGTATATTTTTCAACAGGTATCTTTTCATTTGAAAATAAAGAATCCCTTTCTTTTATTAGCTCCCTTAAATTTTGTGAAGCTTCTGCAATAGTAATATCATTATTGTTAAAAAGATCCCGTATTTCTCTAGCCCGTTTCAAAATATTCATTTCATCTTTTACCATCCCAAACCTCATTTCATTTACCATCAATCATATCAAGAACATATTTATAAAGCCTGAAAGTTCCTGTAAATAAGTTTACCGGATTTTCATCAGCCTCAGAAAAAATAAATTCTTTTACTCTGTTTATATCAGAGGTAATTGTGTTAAATTCATCATGTTCAGGAATATATATTCTTTCATCTGTAAATTTAAAGTAAAGTATTGAATCCCTGTACTGATAAAGTAATTCTTTTACCTGAGGGGTTATTTTATCTGCCATAATTGAAAGAACAATATGAAGTTTTCTATTTTGATAATATTTTTTAACAGCTGCTAAAAGATTTCTCAAGGCATCATAATTATGCGCTGCATCAAAAAGTATAAAAGGATTATTTTGTAAAACCTGAAATCTGCCATTTAAAGCGAGTTGAGAAAATGCAGTAACAATTGAGTTGACTGTTATTTTGGTAAAACCTTTATCTTTAAGAATTAAAAGCGCAGTAGCAGCAGCTGAGGCATTTTGCACATGATGCTCAGGCCTTATGGAAATATGTAAATTCTTTATCAGAGCCCAGGGTTCGGGGGGAAAATAATCAAAGGTATAACCTGAATCATTAGCCTTTATATTGGAATATTTAAAATCTTTTAAAAGCGCATAATGAATAGACCCGGAATTTAAAGCTGTTTTTGATATAATATCAAGAGCCTGTTTTGAAGTAGAGGAGCTGATTACAGGAATATTTTTTTTAATAATGCCTGCCTTTTCCTTTGCTATAAGCTCAATTGTATTACCAAGCACAGAGGTATGATCAATAGATATTTCTGTAATAACAGATACAAGGGGCATAAGGATATTGGTTGAATCAAGCTTGCCGCCTAATCCTGTTTCAATTACAGCAATATCAATATTTTCATCAGCAAAATGTAAAAAAGCTATTGCTGTGAGAATGTCAAAATACGTAGGTTTAAGCTCCGGGTTTTCTGTGATAATATTGTCAATTTTTAAGGCGTACCTATATATCTCATCATCAGGTATTTCCCTGTTATTTATTTTTATCCGTTCATTTAATTTAAGCAGGTGAGGGGAGGTATAAAGCCCGGTTTTATAGCCGGATGAATAAAGCGCAGATGCTATAAGAGATGAGGTAGTTCCTTTTCCATTGGTTCCGGCAATATGTACAGATTTAAAGGAGTGATGAGGATTATTCAGCTTTTTAAGAAGCTCTTCAACATGGAAAAGATCAAAAGAAAAAAAATCGGTTCTTAATTCATTATTTATATATTTAGATAAAATTTTATTGTACATATTTACCAGTACTAATACTTTCAATTTAATAATTTTTAAAACATAAAATAATTAAACAGTAATATTGCAACATTAAATTTGACTTATTTTAAATTGTTAAAAAAGTTGTATTGAAAAAAGAATTTTAAAATTCCTCTATAGGACTTAGGAGATATGGAAATGAAAAAAATTGGAATACTGATAAATCCTAATGCTAAAAAATTTCGTACAAAAAAATCATCATTAAAAAACTATACCAATATTCAATCTGATAACCTTTTGATTAAACTTACTAAAAACATAGATGATATTCAGAATATTATAAAAGAATTTAAAAATAATAGCTGTGACTATATAGGTATTGCAGGTGGTGACGGTACTCTGCACCTGGCTGTTACAGAGCTTATAAATTTATACGGAGAACATACTCCGCCTATTCTTATACTCAGAGAAGGCACAATGAACAATGTGGCACGCACTATTAAACTTCAGGGGAAGGGGCCGGATCTTATTAAAAGATTGTTGTGGTCAATAAACAATAAAAAAGAAATTGAAATTCACCAAAGGAACACAATAAAAATAAATGATAAATACTGCTTCCTCTTTGGCACAGGGCTGGTAACAAATTTTCTTAATGAAGTTTACAGTGGAAAAGAAAAGGGTTTTATCCGAAATATTCAGGTTGCACTATCTGCTTTTTACGAAGGTTTAAAAAATACAGAGGATGGTAAAATATTCAACTGGATGCATGGAGAAATTCAGATTGATAAAAATACAATAGAAATTAATCCTGTAAATGGAATTTTAGCAGGTACTGTAGAACATATTGGCATGGGCTTTTCCCCTCTTTCCATGGCATCTAAAGAAGAAGATCGTTTTCAGGTAATCATTGCAGCAATGGCTCCGGGCAAGCTTTTAAAAAATATCAACCGCCTTCGCACTGGTAATACAATAAATGATAAAGGCTATTACAATACCTTGTGCAAAACAATCAGGCTTGTTTATCCTGGGGAATTTGACTATACTATGGATGGAGATATTTATAAAGCAGATAAGGAATTGCTGGTAGAAACAGGGCCTCCTGTTAAACTTATCAAGGTTTAACAGGAATTAAAAATTAAAACAACATGTTATCAAAGAATAAAATAAAGTATTAAAAGAATCAGGTAATTAGCCTCTATTATAAACTCATATTTTAATGATATGAAATAATCAGTTTTAATAATTTTATAAAAGATAACAAGATAATATGCTATGGCTAATAGTAAGAAAAGGAAGCTAATCTGTCCGGAATAAACAGCTGTTATTGAAAAAAATATTATTATAAAAAAAGCCACTGATGCAACAAGAATGAATGTCTTTTTTATACCAAGCCAGGTTGCCAGAGTATCCCTTCCAAGAATTAAATCACCCTGAAAAGCCACTAGATCAATAATTGTATTCCTTAGAAAAATAAAGAGACATAAAAATAAGGCCATTGCTGTATATTTTACAACATCAACATTTTGCATAAAATATGGAACGTAAATTACACCTACAAGCCATCCAAATGAAGTAATTACCTTTGAGCTATATAATTTTTTAAAAATTTTCCAGTCTATTTTTTTTATTATTTTTTTAGAAAATGGTGCTGAATATATAATCCCAAAAAAATAAGGGAGAAGTATAGTGTACATTAGCAAAGGTAATAAAGTATAGGCAAGATACAAAGAAATAAAAAAAGCAAAGATTGATAAAAAAAGAAGCAATAACCCGAATTTTTTATAAACACCATACTTATATGAATTGCTTTTAACAAGAAAATGCCTGTCAAAATAATTATTAACTGAATACATTGTAAAAATATATAGAGAAGCAATGATACCCGACTTATATTCCACCTGGAGACCTGCAAACTTTTGTGCAATAAGCACCATTATAAAAGCTGCTATTGAAGAAATGATATTGCTTCTTACCAGAAATTCAAAATACATTTTTAATGTTTTAGTAAAAACATTGCTTTTGGAATATTTTATTGTGTATAATTTTTCCAGAACATTGTTTATTATCCAGCCTGGAGTGGATGCTCCTGCTGTTACAAGAACATAATTTGAGTTTTTAAAATCAGCTGTTTTTAATTCATCATCAGTTTCTATGTGAAATGTTTTAACCCCATTATCAATACCAATTTTGGCAAGGCGGGAGGTATTGGCTGAATTTTTGCCACCAACAACAACAAGAGTATCAATTCCTTTTTTTATAGCTTCAATAACATCGTCCTGACGAAGCCTTGTGGAATCACAGATCGTATCAATTACATTTACATTTGAAAAAGAAGTTTTTATGGCATTAACAATATCCTCAAACTGTGCGCGTTCATGTGTTGTTTGAGAAACAACAATATATTTTTCTGATAAAGGTATTAGCCCTATGTCATCCTTGTGTGATACAACAAACACGCCTGATCCTGCATAGCTTTTTAATCCTATAACTTCTGCATGATCCTTATCTCCAACAATAATTGTAAAGTAGCCATCGCGTGAATATTTTTTTATGATTGACTGCACCCTGGCTACGCGTGAACAGGTCAGATTAATAGTACGTGCAGCTTTACCGCGTATTTCCCTGTTTTCTGAAACAGGAATGCCGTGTGTTCTTATGGCTACCTGCTTATCTTTAATTTCATCAAGGGAATTAATTGTAATAAGCCCCCGTTTTCTCAATACCTCAATTGACTGAGGATTATGAATCAAGGGTCCATAGACAAATATATTTTCATCTGAAGAGTTGAGTTCATCTACAATTTTAAGAACAGCGTTTCTAACGCCCATGCAGAAACCTGAATGACGTGCCATTTCAATTTTCATAATTTAATCACCTGGTGTTAAGCCTATATTGGGCTTTCCAACTGTCCCTTTTACATAAAAGGTGAGGGTATTGTTCTTAACAAAGGACTGCACAATATTTCTATACTCATATAAAACAGCTGAATCAGGGTTTACATTTACAGTGAGATTTAATGAAGAGCCCTGGAGAAAATTTTCCAGCTTAATATTCCCTGAAACAGATCCAGAAAGATCGTCACCTGTTACTTCAAACCTGGAAAAATTAATAACCCCTGAAGCCATATCAAGATCAGAGTTAATAGCACTGATCTGAATTGTGCCTATTTTCAAAGTCATTGGTCCAATAGGCCCCTGAAAAGTTATTTCATTGAGCCTTAAAACAGCATTGCTTATTAAAAGTTTAATCCAGCCTTCAACAGGAAGAGCTCCTTTATTGCCAATAACTAGATCAAAATTACCATTGCAATTCATTGCTGCATCAAATGTAGATGAAAGGTATTTGAATCCTCTTATTTGGAAATCTGTTATAATATTTTTTTTATACAGCAATCTCCAGGGATTTTTATTTATGGCTATAATTGAATTTTTTAATTCTACTTCATCACTATTGTTTAAAACAAAATAAACATCATCAAGAATAGTATTGCCAAAAAATGAAAATTTAATATCTTTTACTGAAGCAGTTCTAAATGCCTTACCTTCATACTGATGCAACTGCCTGCTTATCAAACTGCCATAAGGAAAAGTAATTACTATAAATAAAAGTGTAGAAACAAAAGCCAACAATATATACTTCCAGAAATGTGGGAGTTCTTTTAACCCCCTTACAGCCTGCACAAATCGGGATAGAAATTCCTTTAATTTAGCAGGCAAATCTTTTAATTGCATTTTATCTATCTCCTGTAAAAGCTTACAACTGTAATTACAGCATCATATCTGTTTGTATCTTTTAGACCCGCTGTAAGTATCATATTACTGATTTTAAGAATAGTGTTAGAGTTTTCCAGCCTGCTTATAAATTCAAGCAAAGACTGAATATTAAGACCTTCAAATTTCAGCTCAGTAGTTATTATCTGGATTCCTTCCTGTATTCGCCCGGGCCTTTCACGAAGATAAACCTTGTTTCCTGAAATATTTAAAGAAAGACCGATTTCATCAACCAGAGTAGATATTCCAGTTCCTGAAATAATAGCATTTTCAAGGCGCTGCTTTTCATTTACTGTATCTTTATATTGAAAAATAAGCTCATCAAATCTGACAAGCTTATCAAGATTGCTTTTATTAAAATTATCACTCCTTGTTTTAAAATTTTTTACAGGCACTATAAGAAAATAGTAAAGAAACATAATGCCAATAAGCACAGCTAGAATTTGTAAAAGCTTCTTCTCTCTTTTGGATAATTTTAACATAGCCTGTCCCTTATAATATCTTTCGTTTAATTGTCATTGTAAAAAGGCTCCTGGCAGCATTTGAATCCCTTATATCAGAGCTGACAGATTCAAAGATTTCCGATTTACGAAGATTGTTTTTAAAAGCTTCAAGCTCTGCACTGTTTCTAATTTCGCCATCAAGAACTATGCTGTTTCCATCATAGGTAATCTTTTTTAAATCAAAACCAGCTGAATCAGGAAAATTTTTAACTACAGCAGAAATAAGGCTCATAAAGGAATCCCTTTCACCAGTAACTGCTTTTATAACAGAAAGTTCTTTTTTTGTAGAATTAAGCTTTTTGGTTGCTTCTGCAAGGGGATCATCTGGTGCATTTTGTGTGTTAAAAAATTTCTTATATCTCTCTTTTAAAATATCTTCATAATAATTGCTGTTTTTGCTCACAAGAAAAAAAGTAATAATAAAATTAAGGATAAGTATAATTAAAGCAGCAGAAACAAAAAACAAAGGAAGCTTATATTTTGCCAGCCCATTTTCAAAACCTTCAGGAAGAAGATCCCCTTTTAAAAGATTTATGGAATTATTTTTATGATTCATAAAAACAAGCATATTCCCAAAACAAACAGAAAATCCGCTTTTTATATTCGGATCCGGATATTCATTAAAAAAAGGCATAAAAACTGCAGGAATATTAATCACATCACTAACCAGCCCGGAAAGCCCTTTTACATTGGAACCACCGCCTGACATTATTATCCTGCTGAACATGGATTCTTCTTTATTGGAACTTTCAGAATTAATAGTAATTATAATTTCTTTACATATTTCAAGAAAGAGACTTTTTGTATTATCATACAAGGATTTATATTTTGCTTTGCTAAGACCAAAATTTTTATATATATCGTTTTTAGGATTACCATCTTTCTTGCTAACATCAATTTCAAGGGACTCAAAAATTTTCATTGCTTCATTAAGTGAAACAGAAATCTCATTTGCAAGCCAGCGAATTAAACTCTCCAGCCCAAGAGGAATTATCCGCGTAAATGAAACAGTATTATTCTTTATAATATTTATAATACTTTTGCTATAACCAAAATCCAGCAAGATAAGATTTTCAGAATTAACGGTGTTAAAATATTCATAACAGCGAAATAGCCCGTTAGATTCAAGTCCTGAGAAAACAGGGAAAAGTCCCTGGCTGTTATAAAATTCAACATTTTCAGAAAGAAAAGTTTTCTTAATAGCTGCAAAAATAACACTTCTGGAATTATCAGGATTTTCAGGTAATAACTGAAAATCATATGATGCAGAGCTTACAGGAAAGGGGAGAGTCTCCTCTGCTTCATAGGGAACTGCTGCTGCTATTTTTGATAATTCCGAAAAAGGGAAGGTTATATCACGAATAGTCAGCTGTTCTGAAGGAGCTGTGGTAATAATGCGGCAATCTGACAAATCATGGCTTTCTAAAATCCTGTTAAATGATTCTATTACAGCAGCATTGTAGTCCTTTTCAGCAAGATCAAGATCTATTTTTTCATGAATTAAAGAGGTTATATCAAACTTTTTAAATCCTCTTTTTATCTTCATTATTTTGATAGATGATGACCCAATATCTATTGATGCAATATTATCAAACAAAGAAGCCCTCCATAACCTACTGCTCTTTAGTGTATGCTAATATTTTTTTGTTTACCCTGTCATAATAGACTATGTGCCTGGAAAAACCGCTTTCAACTGAAGCAGTAACAGTTATTTTAAAAATCTGCGATTTTACTGTTAGCAGATTTCCCAGATTATGATCTTCTCCTAAAAAGGAATTTATTTCACTCACTGCTTTAAAAGGCTGCAATTGCCGTCTGCGTATGATTTCTTCTACATTATCCTCTGTTATTGAAGAAGTAAGTGCCATAAGTATTCTAAAAGAAGCTGTATTTATATTTATCCTATTAATCTCAGAGGTAAAATCATCCCTGTTTCCATGTACACGCAAATACTTATCAAGCCTTCTGTTTTTTTCCCTGCCAAATTTTTTTTCAACAATTTCCTGAAATGACGAATCCGGTTCAGTAGCTTCTTTTTCTCCAGTCATATCGAGCAGTTTATCAAATGGTATTTTAATTGTTCCTTTATTATCTTCAACAATATTTTTCTCAATTCCATAATTTCCTCCCCCAAATCCATAAATAATTTCAGGAGAAAACCCTTTTACAAGATGAAGTTCATCTATGCTATCCATGGCTTCATTTTTTGCAGAATAGGGAGGGGTAAGGGTAAGATAATAACCGGAAGATTCAGCACCATAGGGGGAACGAAAATCATCAGGGTCTACCCAATCTATCAAGGCATCAGCAAGATCAATAGAAAATCCCATATCAACAAAAAAACGCTGGAGCATATTATAAAAAGGGGTTTTTTCAACTCTATCATTAGCAAGAACGCTTAAATTTATCTTTGAATTTTCATCCTCAAATTCAAATTTTACAAAACCATCCATTATGGGAATTTCGGGAAAATCAAGAGCCCATATATCTTTATAAGTGTCTATATTTTTGTCATTGTTCAACCCCTGCATAAAGGAACCTCCAAGACCAAGCCTGTCCACATCCAGCACAGCCTTTGCAAGTTCAAAGCCGGAATAGGCAATATAATCAGCAACAGCATCAGACTTAAACCTTTTGAGGTATCCTATATAGGTGTGTGAGCGAAGAAAAAAATCAGATGTTACGGATACAAGAAAAGCAGAAATAACAAGAACTATCAGGAGTATGTAACCCCTGTTAAATTCAAAAATTCCTCTTATTCCTTTTGTATTAAGGATATTTTTTCGCCTGTTATAATTATCAATAAAAGCAGAAATAATTTTAGTCATTTACAATATCCGGAATAGTTAAAATTTCATATTTCTCCTGAATCCCTGAAATATTTTCCAGCAGAATAATTACTTTAATTCCTTTGGGAAGCACCCTGTTTTCTCTTGTGTCCCATTTTTCAACCCAGTCATTTCGCAAAGGCAAAGAAACTTGATATTCTATCACGTTATCAAGGAGTGTTTCTTCAAATCCGGTTTCATCAAAATCTGCCTCAAAACCCAATCCACTGCTTCTTATTAGGCTGAAATATTTTCCTGAATCATCAGGTTTAAGATAATAGGATACTCTGTATATATCATATACAGGATAGCCATGCTTAACATTGTTGATTATCCGGTTATCTTTGTAATCATAAGTAACAAAAGTTAAAAGAGTGGATTTATCTTTTTCAGTACATAAAAAAACAGCCTTACCATCATTCCGCCAGTATATATTGGAAAGATCTCTGTCTATTTTTTTTAAAACCAGGTTTAATTTTTCATAATAAGAAGAAACCGCTGTACCATAATTTACAGTTTTTAAAATAGAGCTGTAGGCAGTATAAATCATAAGAAGAATTATAGAGGAAACAGAAACTGCTACAAGCATTTCCACAAGAGTAAAACCGCTATTATTAAACCTGGAATTTTTCATTATTTTAACTGATAGACCATTGAAAGGACAAATTCGTTTTCTCTCCCCTTGTAATCCCACTTAACAATTATATCAGTTTGCTGGGCAAGGAGAGGTCCTAAAAGGGGATTGTCATAGCGTCTGCTAACCCTGTCATATCTGAATCCTGGCTTATTTTCAACATCAACATCATGTAAATCCGGTCCACGCATTTTATTGATCCTGAACTCATTCATCAGGGACTTTGCAATTACAACAGCTTCAGTAGTATTTTTGCTATTGTTAATAATATTTATCCCAGAAGAAATACCGGAATAAACACTCAAAAGAACAACTGAAAGAATGGTTACAGCAATTAAAACTTCTATTAAAGCAAAGCCCTTTTTTTCTTTATTCATGAAAAGCCCTCAAATATCATCCTGGAGCAGGGGTAATTTGCCGATTATATCTTTTCTGAAATAAATCGGGTTTTCATCTGATAAAATCTTTAAAGAAAAACCCTCACTTGTTCCATCTGAATAAAAGGGTATAATCACATTTCCCATTTCAATGATTTTCCCGCCATCAAGTATTACGCTGTCAAAAACAAAGGAGCTGCTAAAACTTCTTGGAGAGAGTATTTTTGCCTGATTAGGCACAAACTCTTCATCTGAAAAATTGTGAACACTTAAAGAGTTTCTTGTTCTGAATATATCTCCATCAGGAAATACGCTTTCATCGCCAGGCAGATTAAGGTGAATAAAAAGATAGTTTGTTCTACCCAAAACAAAGGCATCATCAGATACTGCTGTAATATATGCCAAAAGCAGGGAAGAATCCTGCCTTTGGGAATTAAAAAATCCTGAGATTCGGGGAAGTGCAACAAGAGCCATAACAGCAAGTATTGCAATTACAACAAGCAGTTCTATAAGGGTAAACCCCC
>CAYTLM010000035.1:0-14467 GCA_964438485.1 uncultured Leptospirales bacterium
AAAAATTAGATCAACTGTTTTTATTAAAACTGATATGCCGATAATAATAAAAAAACAATGGCAGGATAAAAATTTGAAAAAAACCAGCATAATTCTGCTCACAGCAATGCTTCTATTCCACTATAAATCAGATGCATATTGTGGAATAAACGATACTCCTCTTTTTGACTACACAGTTCAAAACAACAACCTTCCCTATGGGGAATATGTCCTAATCAGGGCATGGAGAAATGTCACTCAGCTGCTCATATCAAAAGATAATAATACACTTCTCCTTTATACTGACAGAGGAAACATGAAGGAGGACAAAATAAATGGCACAGGCTTTTCCAGGGTCAACTCTGTAATCCTTGACGCAGCGCCACTAAGCAGAGGAGAGTTCAATCATATAGTAGAATCCTTTATCCTTTGGGGAGACTCCAGGGAGTTTTCAACCAGCACATACAGGGGGCTGGATTATTTTATCAACAATGTTTCAGAAGATTTTATCCTCTATTCAAAAGAAAACACAGAGCATAAACTGCGGCTTGTAAATAATGAAAAAAAAATTTTAGCATCAGTAAACTTTGACCCTTTTTGGAAATCCCTGTCTTTAATAGAAAAAAATAATGGGGCAGATGACACCCTGCATCACATATTAATTAAAAATTCATATAACAGAAGCATCAAAAAAATTATAAGAAAATACTCATCCCTTCTTTCACAAAAACAAAAAAGCAGGGAACAAAATCAATAGATATCAGCCTTGACAAAAATAACCTTTCTTTTTAATGCACAATAATGAACTCACCAGAAAAAATAAAGGAAAGTTTTTACAATCGCTTGCTTGGCTGCGTATATAGCGCTATTGGTTCTGCAGTTAAAACAGCAAAATTTCTCCTCAAAATAATGATTCCAGTATCCCTGGGAATGACGCTTTTAAAATTTACAGGACTCCTGGAAACAGCAGCAGCACTTGCAGCTCCAGCCTTCCAGCTTATAGGCCTGCCTGGGGAATCTGCCCTTGTATTTTTGACCAGCATTTTTCTTAATATATATTCAGCTATTGCAGTAATAAGCACACTGGATTTCACACTGCGAGAGCTTACAATTTTAGCCTTAATGTGTCTTATTTCACACAATTTTTTCATAGAAACACCTGTTCAAAAAAAGACAGGATCATCTGCAATAAAGATTACACTGGTAAGACTTCTTTACAGCTTTGCAGGTGGAATAATGCTTAACTATCTTTTGCCTTTTTCGCAGGAAAATGGTTCTGCAGCTTCATCTGCAACAAAAGCCGTTGAAACCCTTGCCGGAGCATTAAAAGCCTGGCTTTACAATTCACTTTTTCTTATAGTGCAGATCCTTATTCTTATTACCCTGCTGCTTATACTACAGCGAATACTTGAGGAGTTTCACATAATAGGAAAGCTTACGACAATTTTTAAGCCTCTTATGAAAATTATGGGGCTTCCTGAATCTGTTACTTTTTTGTGGATTGTGGCAAATACCCTGGGGCTTGCCTATGGTTCAGCAGTAATGATTGAGCAGTCAGAGCTGGGGAAACTAAACCGCGCTGATGCAGATCTTTTAAACCATCACATAGGAATATCACACTCCCTGCTTGAGGACACTATTCTTTTTGCAGCAATAGGTGTGCCTGTTATATGGATAATATTTCCCAGGTTATTCCTTGCAATAGTTCAGGTATGGGCAATGAAATTAAGGATGTATATTTTCAGATCAGTACAGGTTAATTCCAAACAATATTAAAACAATTGTCATAAACAAAGGCTCTCTATAGAATGACTAAAAATACCGGAGCATATACTTGAATAATACAATAACACTTACAGTCCCTGAAGAAAACCATCTGGAAAGAATAGACGTTTTTTTGGCATCCTCAACAGATACTGGAGTATCAAGAAGTATTATTCAAAGACTCATTAAAGACAAAAATATCCTTGTTAATAAAAATGAAGTCCGCCCAAACTACAAAGTCAAAACCGATGATGAAATTTCAATAACCATACCTGAACCGGAAATAACCAGGCCTGTTCCTGAGAATATACCTTTAAATATTATTTATCAGGATGAACATATTGCTGTTTTAAAAAAACAGGCTGGTCTTGTTGTACACTCAGGCCCGGGAAATTATGAAAGCACCCTTGTTAATGGCCTGCTCTATCATATAAAAACACTTCCCTTAACAGGAGATCCTATGCGCCCAGGAATTGTTCACAGGCTTGACAGGGATACAAGTGGGCTGATGGTAATAGCAAAAACAGATTTAGCCTATACCCACCTTGTTGAAGAATTTTCCCAAAGAAAAGTGTATAAAAAATATTGCGCAATAATAACAGGAAAAACCGACCAGGAAAAAGATAGAATCAACAAACCCATTGGAAGGCATACAAAATACAGACATAAAATGACAGTAGCTGAAGACGGGAAAGAGGCCATAACTGATTATGCTGTGGAGAAAATATGGCACATCAATCACAGTGTGTATTCAATGCTGGACATAGAGATCCATACAGGCCGTACCCATCAAATAAGGGTACATCTATCCTCAATGGGAAACCCTGTAATTGGAGATAAAATTTATTCAAAAAAATGGGAGAAACACAGAGTACCATTTCATCTGCTTGCATCAACAGAGCTTTCCTTTACTCATCCCTTTACAGGCGAAACAATGATGTTCAAAGCAGGATTACCTCAACACATGCTTGACTTTATAAGCAAACTCGATTCTCTCAACCCTGATAATTAAGACCAACAGCTTCGCGTACTTTTTCAAGCGCAACAGATGCAACCTCGCGCGTTTTTACAGCTCCCTTTTGAAGAATGTTATAAACCTCTCCAGGGTCGTTTTCAAAGACTTTGCGCTTTTCCCAATATGGGCGAAAGTATTCAATCATAATTTCAAGCAGCTCCTTTTTCACCTGGCCATAACCAGTGCCTCCTTTAAGGTAGCGCTCCCTCATATTTTCTGTTTCAGCAGCACCTGCAAAAAGACGGTACAAAGCAAATACACTGCATTGTGTGGGATCTTTAGCCTCTTCAACAGGGGTTGAATCTGTAACAATTTTCATCACCTTTTTTTTAAGGCTCTTTTCATCTTCAAAAATCTCTATTGAATTGCCATAGCTCTTGGACATCTTCTGCCCATCTGTTCCAGGTATAAGAGCAATATCATCAGAAATTTGAGGTTCTGGTAAAACAAAAGTTTCACCATAGGTGTGATTAAAACGCTCTGCAATATCTCTTGTTATTTCAAGATGCTGTTTCTGGTCCTTGCCAACAGGTACAATATCTGCATTGAAAAGGAGAATATCAGCAGCCATTAAAACCGGATATATATAAAGACCTGCATTTGGAACAAGCCCTCTGGCTACCTTATCTTTGTAACTGTGGCTCCTTTCAAGAAGCCCGATAGAAGTATGGCATGATAATATCCATGTAAGCTCAGTCACCTCTGGAACATCGGACTGGACCCAAAAAAAGCATTTTTCCGGATCAAGGCCAAGTGCAAGAAAATCCATTGCTGCTGCAATTGTATTTTCCTTAAGCTCCTTACCATTATGCAAAGTGGTCATTGCATGATAATTAACAATAAAACAAAAGAGCTCGTGCTTATACTGCATTTCGATCATAGGCTTCATCATACCAAAATAATTTCCAATATGAAGCGAGCCTGAAGGCTGTATTCCTGATAGTACCCTTGCCATATTTCACCTGTATATTAACCGGAATTACCGGATTTTTTTGCAAAAAAGCTTCTCTTTTCAGAGATAATCACTTACAAATATGTGTCAATAAAAAATTAGGCATTAAAGAACTTCAATTGAGAAGAACAATATAATAAAAGGGTTGCAATCATAATAACATCTATTAATTATTACATAAACAAATTCATGAGGGGGTGATGTAATGAAAAAAAATGTAGGGCCAACAGACAGCTTTATCAGATTTATGGTAGGTGTTTCTTTTCTTCTTAACATTATAATTCTTGAACCTGCAGCAATAGGAACAATAGCTCTTCTTGTACTTGGTGTTGTATTTCTTGCAACAGCATATACACACTACTGCGGACTCTATACAGTGCTTGGAATATGCACATGTGAAGATGGAGCATGTAGCGAAGAGCCTGCTGAATAAAAATTTTATCTGAATAAAAGGCTGTTACGGGAAATTACCGCAACAGCCTCAACTTTTTAACTACAGCAGCTTCCATGGCTTTCACAAAAATCTCCAAACTCTATCTGCAAAGTAGTGTGCTTTATATTAAATTCTTTTGCAAGCATTGCATTGATTCTCTGAAGAAACTCATCAGAGCTCATTTCTCCACAGGTATCAATGCGTACATGACAGGATAAAAAAACCTCCTGTGAATTAACAGACCATATATGAAGACCATGAATACCTATAACTCCCGGAATTTCAGTAATATGCCTGGAAACATCTGCAATATCAATATGAACAGGAACACCCTGCAAAAAAATCCTGAAAGATTCTTTAATAATACCCAGAGAACTCCATATTATCATTATCCCTATAATGAAACTAACAACAATATCTATCCAGTAAAGCGAGGTATAATATATTATAATACCTGCAAAAATAACACCAACCGATGATATTGCATCAAAAACCAGATGAAGAAATGCAGCCCTTAAATTAAGGTTGCTCCCCCTTACCCCCTGAAGCACAAGGATTGAAAAAATATTTCCCAGTAAACCCAGAATAGCTATTGGCAGCATGATTGAAAGATTAACAGGCTCAGGATTTTGGAATCTGCTTATAGCCTCGTAAAAAATATACACCCCTATTGCCAATAAAGTCA
Source organism: uncultured Leptospirales bacterium (assembly GCA_964438485.1). Lineage (GTDB taxonomy): Bacteria > Spirochaetota > UBA4802 > UBA4802 > UBA5550 > JBBAGC01. The sequence goes on from CAYTLM010000035.1 coordinate 4,829, forward strand.
AAGCGTTTATACTGGCAATAAACACCTCAAACCTTTTGAGTCCAAAGGTATAGTTAACACTCTTTTTCTCAGATACCTTTTCCCCTGTATACCCCAGAACAAGGGACATTACATCTGACAGGTTATGTCCTGCATCAGAAATAAGAGCAAGGCTGCCAGAAAGAACTCCTCCTATATATTCTGCAATAGTTATTATAAGATTAAAAATAATAACCAGGAGAAATCTTAATTTATTATCAGGTGCATGAACATGCCCATGACTGCTATGTGTATGAACATGATTGTGGCTTTGTTTTTCAGAATTCATTTACACCTCCATAAAAAGTACAATAAGGAAAACCCAAAGGGAAATATGAATCATCAAGTCAGATTAATATTCATTAATACATCTCATCTTTAATCCGTATTACTTCAATACTTTAATTTTTCATAGCCTTGAATATAAACATATTAGCATGTATTCGATGACAGAAGTTACGCAAATATTTTTTTATTGACTTAATGCAGCAACAGCTTTAGAAAAATTTTATTATAAAATTAGTCCAATGAAAAAAAAATTTATTATAACAGCTATTACTATTTTTACAGCTTCTGCATTTCTCTATGGGAATATAGATGAAAAAGGTATTGCAGTTGTTAAAAGCAAATATGATAATATTGAGCTTGTGCTTGGCAATTACAAAATTCCCTACACACTCATAAACTATCCTGATCTTGACAATGAAGAAACCTTTTCAAAATATAATGCAATTTTTTTCCCTTCAGGAATGTCATCATATTACGAATCCAATGTTTCTGTTAACTGGCGCGGCAAGGAAATAACCTCAGTAAAAATATCAGATAATTTTTTCGAACTCAACACTGATAAATTCACCAGGTATTTAAAAAAATTTATTGATGAAGGTGGCGCTGCATATTTTTCAGGATATTCCTACAACCTTCTTTCAAAGGCATACGATGTTTTTGAATTTTTTGATGACTTCCCATATATGGGAGAGCCTGGCAGACTGGAAGCATCTGTCTATAATGATCTTGCCAGATTCAGCCTTAAAAGAAAAGCAGCCATATACATGGATTACCCGGGATGGATCGCTATTAAAGATGCAAACAATGCTGAAATATTAGCTCATTCAACTTTCAGCACACCTAAAGGAGAAAAATCAGGCCCTATAAGCATGCTTTTAAAATATGGAAAAGGCGAAATTCTTTATACCAGCTATTACAGCACTGTTTACAGTGAATTTAAAAGATTCAATATTTACAGAATTGCCGGGAATTCCCTTAAAAACAATCTTATAAAAAAAATTAAAAGCAATTATCAAAAAATAACAGGTACTATTATTGATGCTTTTTTTGATAATGAAGCATCAAGGTTATATCTTATAAACCTTCACAAGGGGAATAACACAATCTATTTTCAATCCCCTGAATGCCCCTATATGTTTGAAATATACGACAACAAAATGCATCTTTTAACCCTGGTTGACAGTCAGAACCTTTATAACACCTGGAATATTATTTCTAAAGAGGATGATATCTGCTTTATCAGAATATATCCATCCAGTTCATCCAGATTTGGTATTTTTGCAATAGTCAGTGCAAAGGGTGCAATTATTTCCCAGGGCATAAAGATATCACTTGCGATAATTGCCTCTATATTTATTCTGATTTTTATTATTGCTTTTATAAAAGTTATTATATCACGCCTTAAATAATTTTTTTGATTTACATAGTCAGGGTCTGCTTCATAATATCAGCTATGTATCATTTTTGTGAGCTTTAAATGCAAAGAGGTAATATTAAATGGGCAAGGTAATATCTGTATCAAACCAAAAAGGGGGAGTGGGAAAAACCACAACCACTGTTAACCTGGCAGCCTTTCTTGCTGAAAAAGGCAAGCGCGTGCTTATTATTGATATAGATCCTCAGGGAAATGCCGGATTTGGAATCGGGATAAATGCAGAGGAGATTGAAACAACAATCTATGAAGTTCTTATAGATGAGATTCCAATTGAAGAAGCCATATTTAAAACAGAGATTGAAGGCCTCTCAATAATACCCTCAAATATTCATCTTTCCGGTGCACAGGTAAACCTCCTTGACACAGAAGGAAAAGAGTTCATATTAAGAAACAAATTAAAAAAGATCCGTGACTATTATGATTACATATTTATTGACTGTCCCCCTTCACTTGGCGTATTAACTCTTAACAGCCTTGTTGCTGCAGATTCAGTCCTTATACCATTGCAGTGTGAATATTATGCCCTTGAAGGGCTAAGCCAGCTGTTACAAATTATTGTAATGGTTCAGGAGCGCCTTAATAAAACATTAAAAATTGAGGGAGTAGTATTAACAATGTTTGACACAAGAACTAACCTGGCAGCCCAGGTGGTTTCTGATGTAAGAGAATATTTTAAAGATAAAGTTTTTGACACGATTATTCCGCGTAATGTAAAACTCTCTGAAGCACCTTCTTTTGGGAAGCCAATAGGATTGTACGACAAAACATGCGCTGGAAGCATATCCTATGAAAAATTAGCTCAAGAGGTACTCAACAATGGCTAAAAAAGCATTGGGCAAGGGCCTTGGCGCAATAATATCTGCGTCCCCTACCCCTGTAGAAGAAATAGAAAAAGCTGTAACTGACCATAAAGAAAGGGTGATTGAAATCGATCTGGACAAAATAATTCCAAACCCGGATCAACCCAGAACGCACTTTGATGAAAGTGAAATAATGGGACTTGCTGAATCAATAACATCAGTAGGGCTTATCCAGCCTATAATAGTAAGGGAAAAAAATAGCCTCTACGTAATAGTTGCAGGTGAAAGACGCTACAAAGCCTGCAAACTAAATCAGATGAAAACAATTAAGGCTATTGTTATTGAGGCAGATGAAGAGCAAAACTTTACACTGGCCTTAATTGAAAATATCCAGAGACAGGATCTAAATCCAATTGAAGAGGCAAAGGCTTACAAAATACTGATAAACCGCTTTAAGTTAAAACAGCAGGATCTTGCCAGGCGGGTAGGGAAAGATCGGGCTACTATTGCCAATTCCATGAGGCTGCTTAATCTTTCAGATGACATACAAAATGGCATAATAGAAAAGAAAATTACCAGCGGTCATGCAAAGGTTCTTCTTTCAATTGAAAATCCTGACAGACAAAAATCCCTCTATAATGAAATTATAGAAAAGGATCTTTCTGTACGAGCACTGGAAGCCTTGCTTGCTGCAGCAAAAAATATTCCTGAAAATGAAAGCAATAAAAAATCCCTCTCTCCCAAGGCGCCGCATTTAAAAAAAATGGAAGAGGATCTTATTTCAAAGCTGGGAACCAAAGTAGAAATAAGGCATTCCGGCAACAAGGGCAAAATAGAAATAAGCTATTATTCGCTGGATGACTTTGAACGGATTTTTGAGCTAATCAAATAATCATCCTCAAAAACAACTATCTCAAAAACCGGATTTGAAAAAATTTGTCATTCCGGTTTTGCAACTCCAATTTATGGAGCAAACATGAAGTTTGCCTGCCGGCATAGAGTAGGATGCTCTAGTAAATCCGGCCAAATACCGGAATCTCCTGATATAATCAGGTCTTAGAAATACCGGCATTCCGCTTCGCTACAGCCGGTATGACAAGGAAATTACTTTTTGGGCAGTTCTTTACAACTCATCAATAACTATTTTTTCCACTTTATCTGTTTCTATATCAAGAATAGCAAAGGATGATTCATCACGCCTGTACAAGGCACCTGGATTGATAATCCTGCAATTATTAAGAACATAGTTTTCAAAAAAATGGGTGTGGCCTTTAATAATATAATCAAATTTCCCAGAAGAAACTGCCGCACGAAAAAGCGGCACAACATGTCCATGGAAAACTGCAAAATTTTTCCCCTCAAGGGTAAACTCAATTTTTTCCTCAACAGGCCTCATGCCAAGTTCAATACCCTTTTTCCTTATTTCATCTCTGTCTATTAAATCACCGTTGCCTAAAACTATATAACAATCCATATCTTTAAAAAACTCTAACATCCTTGGTGAATTTATATCACCAGCATGAATCAGAATTTTGACTTTTCTCTCTGCCAAAATTTCCAGAGCCTTTTCTGTAGCCTCAATATCATTGTGAGTATCAGATATTATGCCAATATGCATTTTATCCCAGCCTTGAACCAACAGGGATATCCATGCTTACAAAAATAACAGCGGGTTTATCCTTGCTCTTTTTCTTAGCTGCAAGGAGCATCCCATTTGACTCCAAGCCAAAAATTTTAGCAGGTTTAAGATTAGCAACAAGAAGAATATTTTTCCCTTCAATATCTTCAGGCCTGTAGACCTGTGCAATACCTGCAACAATATTCCTTTCATCCAGCCCTGAATCAACTGTTAAATAAAGAAGCTTATCAGAACCCTCAACAACTTCAGCCTTAATTATCCTGGCCACCCTTATATCAACAGCTGCAAAATCCTTTATATCAACAAGCCCATCATTGCTATTGTTTTTATTATCAGCTTTTGTCTCTGCCAAATCCTCTTTAACAGCTTTTTCAAGCTTTGGAAAGAGTATTCCCAAAGGTTCAGGCTTCACACCTGTTTCAAGGTTATCAAGTGACAAAAGGGATTCAATCCCCTTTTGAGCTTTACCAGGGCTTAAAGACTCAATAACTTTAGGAGATATATTTATCAATACTGGAGAAAGAAGCGTTGCAACAGCATAAATAGACTCAAGTACATTTCTTATTACTGATGAAAGGCTTTCCAGGTCGCCATCTTTTGACAGCTGCCAGGGCTTATTTTCATCTATGTACTTATTTAGTGATCTTATAAATTGCCACAGACTCTCTAAACCAGTGCTTGTATAAAAGCGCTTGCAATTATCAATGTATTCGCCTGATTTTATTTTAAACGATGCTAACAGCTCTTCCCTGCCTGGATTTTTACTGCCAAAGGCCGGAATCCTGCCTTCAAAATATTTGCCCATCATGTTATATGTTCTATTGATTAAATTGCCCAAATCATTTGCCAGGTCATAATTTATCCTGTCTATAATTACATCTTCATTAAATCTGGCATCCAGGCCAAAGGTCATTTCCCTTAGCAAAACATATCTTATCTGATCATTGCCAAAACGGGAAACAAGCTCAGCAGGAGTAACCACATTCCCCAGACTCTTTGACATTTTAGTGTCATCCATGTTCCAGTAGCCATGAACATTAAGATTTTGAAAAGGCTCCATGCCTGCAGCTTTAAGCATTGTGGGCCAGAATATGCCATGGGGTTTAAGAATATCCTTTGCTATAATGTGCTGCACAGAGCCCCAATACTTTTTGTACAGCTCGCCCTCAGGGTAATCAAGGGCGCTCACATAGTTGATCAATGCATCAAACCAGACGTATGTAACATAGCCTTCATCAAAGGGAAGAGGAATGCCCCATGTCAGCCGTGATACAGGCCTGGAAATACAGAGATCCTCCAAAGCCTCACCTTTAAGCATGGAAAGAACTTCATTTTTATATCGCTCAGGCCTTATAAAATCCGGATTGTCCTTTATGTATTCAACAAGCCATTCCTGATATTTGCTCATTTTAAAAAAATAATTCTTTTCCTCTATATATTCAGGAACCCTGTTGTGCTCAGGACATTTACCATCAACAATTTCCTTGTCAGTTAAAAACCTTTCACAGCCTACACAATAATTCCCGCCATAGCTTCCAAAATAAATATCACCTGCATCATATACCTTTTGAAGGATTTCCTGAACAACCTTTTTGTGCCTCTTTTCAGTTGTTCTTATAAAATCGCTGTATTTTATATCAATAGCATCCCAGGTAGCTTTAAATTTAGCACTTATGCTATCAGCATATTTTTGAGGTGTGGTATTATTTGCAGATGCAGCATCAAATATTTTATCTCCATGCTCATCAGTTCCTGTTAAGAAATAGGAATCATATCCTGCCATGGAATAAAAACGGGCAATAAAATCTGCAAGAATTGTAGTATAGGCATGGCCTATGTGAGGCTCTGCATTAACATAATAAATAGGCGTTGTAACGTAAAAACTCTCTTTCATTCCTTTCCTCAAAAATTCTTTTATAAAATTAATCCTCTGTCCTGAATACTTCTTCAACAAGATGATCCTTCAACACATACCTGTCTCCAACCTGTTTAAGATCACCAGCCTTTATCTGTATGTATCTTTCCCCATCCTTAATTGTGATCGACTCCTTGATTGTATTAACAGATACCACAGTATAGGTATTCTTTCCTGCAAGAATATCAGTTTCCGCTGCAGGCATTCTGGAATTTAAATATTTATATGTACCATATTCAAAACCCAGACAGCACAAAAGCCTGCCGCACATTCCTGAAATCTTCATGGAATTCAAATTCAAATGCTGTTCCTTTGCCATTTTAATTGAAACAGGTTCAAAATCATCTGTCTGATAAAGACAGCACATGGCTTTACCACAGGGGCCATAGCCACCAACAAGCCGTGCCTCATCGCGAACCCCAATCTGGCGCATTTCAATACGAGTCCTGAAAACAGCAGCAAGCTCCCTTACCAGTTCCCTGAAATCTATGCGATTTTCAGCTACAAAATAAAATATAATTTTTGTTTTATCAAAAAGACACTTAACTGCAACAAGTTTCATGTCCAGTTTTTTCGCTTTTGATTTCTCCCTGCATATGGCAAAGGCCTTATCTTCAATATTTACAAGCTCAGTGATTTTTTCATTATCTGCATCACTGGTCTTTCTTATTACCTTGCCAGACACTACAATCTCAGAATCACTTTTCTGTTTAAAAACCTGTACAACTCTTCCAATATCAATACCATGCTCAATCTCAACAATACAGTTAGATTGGGGCTTAATAAAAATATTATTCGTTTCAACATAATATATCTGATAGCTATTGCGTAATTTTACAGCTGTAATCTCCATTAATTTCCTCTTTTATTTACAGTCAAAAATAATCATAGCCTTCAATAGAAGTTTCATTGTTGCTATTAAAGGAATAAAGCATTCCCTTTAGAGAATTTTTAACATTCAAATTATTATTAAGCCCTTTTTTTACAGAAAGAAGGAGCTTAATAGTGTTTTTTAACCTTTCTTCAGAATCAATATATATATCATCCGGCAAAAGCCTTACATCACTAATATATGATTCCTTGAGCATATAGCTGAAAATATTAATCAGCACAGTCAGGAATATTACATTTCCTGACTCATTGATAGAATTGGGAATGTTAAAATAATCACTCTTCCCATTTATAACTTCTGCAATTGATCTGCACATATCCAGGGCATTATCAACTACTCCATTACCATTCAAATAAACCGCAGTCTCAACAGAGCCTCCGGAAATTACAGAAATTAACCTGTTTTTGTCAAGTCCTGGATAAATAACTTCTATTATATCCAAAACATCCTCATCAGATAAAGGATTAAATGTAATCTCAAGACACCTGGAAACTATTGTTGGAAGAATAATTGAACTGCTTTCAGCAACAAGAACAATACATGTTCCTGGAGGCGGCTCCTCTATTGTTTTAAGCAGGGCGTTTTGCCCAATTTCTGAAATTGTATCAACACCATCAATAATAATTCCATAATCTCCGCTTATTGAACTTCTGCCAAGTTTATCAATAAGCCATCTAACTGTACCCTGCGAAGCCTTGTCACGCTCACCAACAGGAATTTTACCCTTGTCGTCTTTTAGCAATGCAAGATAATCAGGAAATGACCCTGCCTTTATCTGCCTGCAGGCATCACATTCAAAACAGGGCGCAGATTGGTTTTTACAAAAAATCGATCCCAAAAATCTTTCTGCAATAAGCTTTTTACCTATACCTGCAGGACCGGAAAAAAGAATAGCCTGAGGATAAGTACCATCCCTGACCAGAGTATTTATATACCTCAACTGCCTGGAGTGTCCCTTAATACCAGTAAGATTTAATTCAGCCATTATTTTAAAACATCCGCAATATCAATAAACAAGATCAAAAATAAGCCCTCTGATCTCTTCTATTGTTTTCAAAAAATTAAAGGCATCGCTTGACCTGGTTACCATTTGTGAAAGCTTGATGAGATTTTCATCAATTTTATCAATAACAGACTTTTCACCCCTGCCAAGCCTTTTATCCCTGGGTGTTAACTCAAGTGATCGGTTTTCAAAGCCTTTTTCAAGGATCATCTTTAATATCTTTTTCACAAGGGATTTGTATCTTTCAAGCTCATAATGGGACTGCTGGTCAAGAAACCTCTTTTCCTGCTCTTTAAGATCATCAAGAAGCTCTTCAATACTTCCGTAGTATTCGGTATGCACAGTTTTTACAAGCTCAGAGGCAAATGAAGATGAAACAGAATCCAGGCCTGCTTTTTTCCTCGATTTTATACCACCCTTGGTCTGCCGCCTCATATTTGCTTTTTGAATCTCGATCATATAAAAATCCCTATATCCCCGGGGCTTTATTTATAATACAATTCCCATCAAACTGAACCCCTTCCTCCATAACCAGGCTTGGAGTAATAATATTCCCCTTAATATCACCAGTGGAAAGAAGAATAATTCTTTCTGTGGCATAAATATTTCCAGAAACTTTACCACCAACAACAACAAGGCGAGCCTTGATGTCTGTAACCGCATCTCCTGTTTGTCCCACAAGCACTTTACCATGGGTATCTATTGTACCCTGGAATTTGCCGTCAATGCGCAATAGCCCATTTATCTTGAATTCACCCTTAAATTCAGAACCAGCCCCTATTATACTGTTTACAATATTATCTTCATCTATTCTGTTATTTTTTGACATTCCTGTTTCTCAGCATATTATTTTCATCTTACGGCAGAATAATCACTCTTGCCATCATTTCAAGCATATTTTTACTCTAATTTAAAAACAGTTATAATTCCTGAACAGCTTTTTTTTTCTTGAATCATTTTCAACCTCTTTTATATTGAACTGATAAGCTATATATCAGGAGAAATAATAATGAAAAAAATCGTACCCCTATTTCTGTTATTGCTGGCACTTCAGGCCTGTGCTACATCAACATTTTTTAGAGACAAAATTACCATGGATCAGCTTTTAGAATCCAAGGCAAATATTGATGCAACTAACAATGTAGCAAAACAGCTTTTACTGCAGGAAGAGCTTACAAATAAAATAATTGTTTTAAATAATTTAAAAGTAAAAGATATAATAGCCTCACCAAATGTTGATTACGATTTTTGCGCCCTTTCTGAAATTGAAACAGAAAATGGTAATATTGAGCTTTATATATATACAAAAAATATCAGGGCTTTGTCAAGATTGGAAAAAGGTGAATCCTTTATCAATGTTACAGGTGAGTTAAGCAGATTTTTTTCCACCCTGGACAGTTATTATCTTAAAATTGAAATAATAAACAGCACAATCAAGGTAGTTCAACCAGAACCTTCTGAAAAACAGGCTCTTCAGGAATAAAAATTAATTATACAAAACAGTAATAGGGAAAGAAATGAAGTTTTTTAAAAAAACAGCTATTATATCAACAGCCCTGCTTGCAATTATTCTTCTTGTTGCTGCTGGAGTTTTCATCTCCCTGTTGCTAATAAAGCTTCCCTATAATGTTCAGGAAAAAGCTTTTATT
>CAYTLM010000036.1:0-14250 GCA_964438485.1 uncultured Leptospirales bacterium
CAGGCATAAAATCTTCAGTAAAAACCCGTGCTCCAAATACAGACTGGAATCCGTCGCGAAATGCGGTTATCATTACATCTATCTTCTTTTTGCTCATCTTTTTATTTTCCTCTCTAAATATTGGTTAAGTGATTATAGTCACTATATTATTTTCCAAATCAATTCAAATTGAATATATTTACTATTTCTGTCAATAAAAAGACATCACTAATTAAAAAACAATAGCAGCCTTATTGGAACTATTGTATAAACAAAAGTGTTGATTTTCATATATAATGATAATTTTATTGACTCCCTGCTTTTTATATTTAACACTTTATATTGTAATTTTAACGGGGTATTAAATGGATATATTTTCTGAAACCTGTGATGAACTTAAGCTTGTTGATGATGCAAGTAGTGTTTTAATGAGATTATGCGGAGAAAAAAACTCTGCTGTAATAAGGGAAAAGCTTGTAGATATTGTCCTTTTTATCCGTTTTGAGCTGAAAACAAGGGGCAGCCTTAAGGGTTCAAAAACCGAATCCCTTGGTGATCTGGAATCCTCTGTAATTGCCTTTCTTGATAAGTATAATGGCAGTGATTTTGAAGAACTTTATTCAATAATCTATGAACTTATAAGGCTTATACCCAAATTTAATATTTACGGTATTGATATAACCGAGCTTCGCGATATTGCACACGATTTTGATGCAGAGCTGAGATATAATGAGGTTTTTGGCTCTATTGCATCTGACATCAGGCGGCTTACACACCAGCACCTTTCTGAGAAGCTTATAGTAAAAATTGAAAAGCTTGATGAGTTTCTGAAATCTACTAAACCCTCAGCAATGATAGAGGGGAGTACTGTTATCAATGCCACCAGGGAAGATAAGGACGATCTTCTGGAATCTGATGTTTTTAAGGAGCTGATTAATCTGAAAGACCGGCTGAAAATTGCCTGGTCTGACAGAGGGGACAAGAGGGATCATCTTTCCAGAGAGGCTTTTTTCAGGGTAATTGAAGCCAATCTTGAAGGATTGATTACTGATGAAATTAGATCCCTTTCATCATTTAAAAAGGCTATTTCCTATATAAACGATGCAAAGGAGAGCTTGAGTGAACAGGACTGGATTGATGTTTCCCTGGGCAGGGTGCGTTATTATTTAAAAAAATTTATTGAAGAAATTACTATTTCAGAAATAGAAAATAAAGGGGAAGTCCTTTTTCACCTTATAACAATTGATTCTCTTTTGGAGCAGATATCTTTTATTTATTATTCAAACATAGTTAATTCCAGACTTAAAGAAATTGATGATAGCAACTACATTGATTCTCTCCATATTCTGGTTGAGCTTGCACTTTGTACAAGGTCTGTGGGATATGGCACAAAAATTCTGGGACGCTTTGCTTTTCTTATTGAGGATCTAATTGAGCAGCTTGATGTAAGGCCGGACAGGGTTGCCCATTTGCCAAGCATTGTAGAGGCAATGAATTCCGAGCTGGAGAATAACTTCCTTTCACTAAAGGAGCTTTATTCTCACTGCCTCCTGAATAAAAACAACGCTCCTGCCTTAACCTCTATTCTTAATGATATAATCAGGGAAAAAACTACTCACCTTCTTGGCAACCTGATCAATAGTGTAAAAAATTATGATGAGAAAAAAACCCTTGAGCCCTATTTAAGGCTTTTGGAAAAAATAGAACAGAAGAAAAACCTGACTATAGAAGATTTAATTTATCCCTTTGGCACAGATATTTTTGAACAATGTGGAGCTTTTGAAGGGCCTGAGTTTATGGGGGGAAAGGGGTTTTCGCAGATAAGAAATTCCCGCATAATTCAATCTACACAACTGCCTGACTTTGATGTGCCTAAGGGGTTTGGCTTTAGTACTCTTACATATCATTATTTAAAAAACAATACCTTTTCAAAAGATGATTTAAAAAGGGAGATGATCAATATTGTTTTCAGGCTTGAAGAGAGAACCGGGCGCAGCTTTGGTAATGGTGCAAATCCCCTCCTGCTCATGGCCAGATCAGGTGCTGTTGTGTCCATGCCTGGTATGCTTGAAACAGTGAGCCACATAGGCATAAATAAGGCAATTGCAGAGGAGTGGTCCAAAACCCTGGAGGAACCGGCTAGGGCATATCAGGCTTATATTAATTTTATGCTTAGCTATGCAAAGAGTGTTCTTGGTATTGATACAGGTGCAATGATAAAGGAAACAGGTTTTGACAGCTATGTTTCTGTATTCAGGGAAGGGCTTTTTATTATGCGCGATGTGGCTGAGGTTCTTGATGAACTTATAAGTGAACATGAAAATGGTGGAATTCCCGATGATCCATTTGAGCAGCTCTTTGCTTCAGTAATAGCTGTTTTTCAGTCCTTTAATAAGGAGATTGTTCAAAAGCAGATTAAGCAAACCGGAATTCCGCACCAGTTCCAGACCGGGTGTCTGATTCAGGAGTGCGTGCCTGTGCTTTCCAGCGGGGATTGTTCAGGTGTGTTTTTTACCAGAAATCCAAATACAGGAAAAATCGGGAGCATGCATGATGAGCAGATAGAATTTAGCGATGGTTTTTTTGGCGATGTAATTGCTGATGGTACTATTACTCCGGGCAATACAATGGATTTTATCAGAATTTATCCTGAAAAATTTGAAGCATTTTTAAAATTTAAACACTTTGATGAAAGAATACAGAGGTTCCCCACTGATATAGAGTTTGCAATACGAAATAATATTACCTATATTGTTCAGTCCAGGATACTCAAGCAATCACCTATTGCACGAATAATAAACAGCTATGAGTTTTATAAAGAAAATATGTACACAAAATACAAGCTTATAAAAAGGACTGCTTTTGGTCTTAATAAAAAAATTATTGCAAAGTACCTTGATCGTAAAGCACTTAGTGATGCACCTCTAATTGCGCAGGGAAAGCCTGTAAATGGCGGTGCTGTAAGGGGCAGAATTATTAAAAATCAGAATAACATAGACAAATTTGATGGGCCTCTTATATTTATTACTGAAAGCAATGTTCCGCCAAGGGTAATAATGGACGAAGATCGTTTCTTAGGCTATCTTTCAACTGAGGGAGGGGTTACTTCCCATGCAGCTCTTGTTGCAATAGGAGAGGGTAAGCCCTGTGTTACTGATGTACCCTGGTCACATGGGGAGAATGACGATGAAATTATTCTTGGAACAACTTTGCTTAAAGAGGGGGACTACATAACCCTTGACGCAAATACAGGGCAGATATATATCAAGGATATCCCTATTCTTGAAGTTTCAATTGGAGATAGTGAGTACAGAGAAATAAGAGATGATATTTTGAGCGTGATTGAAGAGCTGGTAAGCCCGGTTGAAGAGAGTATGTAAATATTTAATATAATTTGAAGGTTTTGTTATGTTTTATTATAAATTGATTCTTGCTGCTTTATTTGGAATTATACTAGGGTTTCTTTCTTCAATTCCAGTGGGAGCTGTTCAGCTTGAAGTAATAAAGAAAGCAATAAACGGACACTTAAAACCTGCTATTGCTACAGCCTGTGGCTCTGCCACATCAGATCTGTTATATGGAATCCTTACGCTTTTTGGATTTGGCTATTTTTTGCTTGATAAAGATTTTCAGGTTGCTATCTATTCTATAGGTATTGCTGTTCTGCTTTTCCTTATGTACAAATCATATAAAGAACGTGCATATATGCTGCAGCAGGACAAACAGATTGTTTATAAAAAAAGGCTTTCTTTTCTCACTGGATTTACAATTGCCATATCAAATCCAGGCATGATTATATGGTGGTTTGTGGGATTTAAAATTTTTCACGACTTTAATCTTTTTGAAGAAATTACTCCAGGCATAAAAGCTCTTTTTGTTTTTTCCGGTGCTTTTGGTCTTGGTTTGTATCTTACTCTTGTGGCTCTTATTCTTCACAAATTTCAGAAGTCTTTTTCAGAAAGGTTTTTGTACAGAGCAAATACTTTTTTAATGGGGATACTTTTTATTCTTATTTCCTATTTTGTATATAAACTTATAATTATTCTTACCATGGCTGAATATGTTCCTGAGTTTTAAATTTTATGGGAGGATGTTACAGGCATATAGTTGTGGGTAAAAAAATTGAACTGTAAAAAGAGGTGTTTGAATAAATGAATTATGAAACTATTATTTTTGAAAAAATTAATCATACAGGATTGATAAGGCTTAACAGACCTGACAGAATGAATGCTGTTACTGAAAAAATGTATGAAGAGCTCATTGACCTTTTGGAAAAGTTAAAGCTTGATAAAGAGTTGAGAGTTCTGGTGCTGACAGGTTCTGTGCGAATTAAGGATGGCGTTGAAAAACAGGCCTTTTGTGCTGGAGCTGATTTAAAACAGCATTCATCAGGAGAGAGAAGCCATGCGCAAAAACGCGAGTATATTTACCTGGCTCATAGGGCAAATTTAAAACTCTATTCATTTCCCAAACCTGTGATTGCAGCTATAAATGGACCTGCCAGGGGCGCTGGTGCTGAAATGGCAATTAATTGTGATTTTATTATTATGGCAGATGAAGCATCCATAGGTTTTCCTGAAGTGGGTCTTGGAACTTTTGTGGGCGGGGGTGTAACCAAACTCCTTCCTGAACTTCTTGGTATAAAAAAAGCCAGAGAGCTGCTATATACAGGAAGGGTGATAAGTGGTGTCCATGCAGTTGATTATGGGTTGGCATCTGCCTGCTATCCTGTAAATGAACTGCTTTACCAGACAATGGAGTTTGCTGACTTTCTTTCTTCAAGGGCTCCTGTTTCTGTTTCCCTGGCTAAAAAAAATCTTATGCTTTCACCAGACCGTGATATTGAAACAGTCCTGGAAATGGAGGCACAGTCCATACTTACCTGTATGGATACAGAGGACTGGCAGGAGGGAATTGACGCCTTTACAGAAAAAAGAAGACCTGAATACAAAGGGAGATAAAATACAAGGGGAGATAAATGGAGAGTAACCAGCTTAACCAGATTTTTTTTGCAAGATCAGTGGCTATTATTGGTGCTTCAACAAATGAAACCAAAAGGGGCTATCGCGCTATTGAAACCCTTATTCGTGAAAAATATGAAGGGAAAATTTATCCGGTAAACCCCAGGCTTGACAGAGTGTTAGGGCTTAAATGCTATCATAACATTATGGAGATAAGGGAAGAGGTTGATATAGCCCTTATAGCAACTCCTGCTGAGTCCATTCCGGACATTCTTGAAGAGTGCGGTAAAAAAAGGGTTAAGGGTGCTGTTGTTATTTCCGGCGGATTTGGGGAGCTTGGAGCAAAGGGAAAGCAGAAGGAAAAGGATATAGCTGAAATTGCTTTAAAGTATAATATAAGAATTATCGGGCCTAATACCTCTGGTATGATAAGCCTGCATAACAAGCTTAACCTTGTAGGCATACAGGATGTACCAAAGGGAAATATTGCCCTATTGTCGCAAAGCGGTAATATTGCTCTTCACATTATTACTGAGGCAGGGCTCAGGAGTGATGTGGGTTTTTCCCATTATGTTGGTGTGGGTAATGAAGCTGATCTTAAATTTCATGAGTATTTAAAATACTTTGAGGATGATCCTGCAACAGGTGCAATAGTCATGTATGTGGAAGGGATGAGAGAGGGGCGAAGTTTCCTCCAGCAGGCATATCAGACTACAAGAAAAAAACCAATAGTTTTGCTTAAAAGCGGACGCACTGCTACAGGCATGAAATCAGCAGGTTCACACACTGGTGCTCTTGCCGGAATTTCTGAAGTATCACGAAGTGCTTTTAGACGGGCAGGTGTTATTACAATAGATAATCTGGATGAGCTGTTCCCTGTTGTTGAAGCTCTTTCCATCCTCCCACCTATTGGGAGAAACAGAGTGGCAATACTGGCAGATGGTGGGGGGCATGCTACTATAGCAGCTGATATGCTTAGCGATTATGGTATGGAAATGCCGCAGCTAAGTGCAAAAACCCAGGAAAAGCTGGCTGCGATCCTTCCTGCAAATGCTTCTTTGAGTAATCCTGTTGATGTGGCAGGCGGGACAGATGACAATCCTGCGCTTTTTGCAGACTGTGCTAAAATTATACTCAATGACCCTTCTGTGAATGGGCTTATTATAGTTGGGCTTTTTGGCGGCTACTCAATACGCTTTGCTGATAAGCTTAGATACATGGAAGAGGATGCTGCCCATCAAATGGGGAAGCTTGTAAAAAAGACAGAGAAGCCTATTGTGCTTCAAAGCCTCTATGCATTAAAGAATACCCATTCACTTGGTCTTTTGAGGTATTATGGAATACCTGTTTATGAATCACTTGGTATTGCATGCAAGTGTCTCTTTTCCCTGGCTCAGTATGGCAGGTACTTGCACCACACTGAAAAGAGGCCTATACATTTTGTTTTTAACTGGGGGCAGAAAGCAAAGGCTGAGTGCAATGAAATAATAAAGAATGTCAGAAAAGAAGGCAGACGGGCACTCCTTGAAACAGAGGCAAAAAGAATAGTAGCCCTTCACAAAGCTCCTGTTTTAGAAGAGGGTGTTGCTGTTAATTCAGAGGAGGCAGTAAAGCTGGCAAAAAAAATAGGGGGTAAGGTGGTGTTAAAAATAGTATCCCCTGATATTCTTCACAAGAGCGATGCTGGCGGGGTTAAGATTAATCTTGAAACTGAAGAGGAAATAAAAACTGCATTTGATGAAATAATAAAAAATGCCAGGAAGTATAATCCTGATGCAGATATTAAGGGTTGTCTGGTGTCTCAAATGGCAGAGAAGGGTGTTGAAATAATAATAGGCACGAAAATTGATGATCAGTTTGGCCCTGTTATAATGGTTGGCCTTGGCGGAATACTCGTTGAAGTTCTAAAAGATGTGTCCTTTCGCGTGCTTCCAATTACCCGCTCTTCAGCAAAGGGCATGCTTTCAGAAATTAAATCTGCACCTATACTTGACGGTATAAGAGGGGAGCCGCCTGTTGATAAAAAAGCAATAGTTGATCTACTCCTGAATGTTTCAGAAATTGTTGAGTCCTATCCTGAAATTCAGGAAATAGATCTCAATCCTGTAATTGCAAGCAACGATGGATTGTTAGTTGTTGATGCAAGAATTATACTTAAAGAGGAGGCAGATGCTTATGTATAAATGTATATCAGTTGAATATAGTGGAAATATAGCAGTACTAAAAATGACAAGGCCTGAAAAGCTTAATCCCCTGGATTTGGATGCAGGCAGGGAAATAAATATAGCCCTTGATGAAATTAAGTCAAAGAAGGTGCGCGCACTTCTTGTAACAGGTACAGGAAGGGGATTTAGCGCTGGCGGGGATATTAAGGGTATGCTTGATTCCATTTCCAAGGGCGAACCGGAAAAATTTATGGATGATCTTACAAAGGATCTTTATGCAATTGGTCTAAAGCTCAGAAAGCTTCCATTTCCGGTCATTGCTGCTGTTAATGGTCATGCTGTTGGTGCAGGTATGAATCTTGCACTTTGCTGTGATTATGTTATTGCTTCTGAAAAAGCAATGTTTGCACAGAGCTTTTCCAGACTGGCGCTTATTCCCGGATTTGGCGGTACTCATCTTTTGGTAAATCAGCTTACATGGCAGAAGGCATGTGAAATTGCTTTTACAGGGGATTCCCTTACTGCTCATGAAATGAGGGAGCTTGGCCTGGTGAACAAAATAGTTCAGGATGATATTTTATTAAAAGAAGCTTTGGCTATGGCAGAAAAATTTGCCAAAGGCCCTACCCTTGCTTTTGCCAGAACAAAGGAATTATTTCTTAAAGGAATTGGCGCTTCTTTTGAGGATCATCTAGATTATGAAAGGGGATTTCAGGTTAAATCAGCAGGAACAGATGATTATGCTGAAGGTGTAAGAGCTATGAACAGGGGTGAAAGCCCTGATTTTAAAGGGAGATGATTTGTAACTGCTGATAGGTTAAATCCGTTTTGACCCCACCCCAGCTTCGCTGTGCCCTCCCCCTAGTGGGAGGGCTCTGTAATATAAATTTCAGGTTATACATTAAACTTTTAGATTCATGAAATTTAAAGTTTATTCTATACCAGTAAAAATATATATTACTATTTCCCTCTTCATTCGACGCTTATTGCGACGTCATGTCGCGCGTTGAAACGCACACATCCTGCGTGCAGTCCATTGTGGGGAAGAGGGTTAGGGAGATGGGGTCTTTTAGGAAAATAAAAAATTAATATTATAAAGCTTTATTCTTTAATAACAGTCCCTAAGAGTTTATATTTTTTATCATTAAATACTGTACTCACTTTGTATAAGCGGTTTGTCGGGAGATTGCCCTTAACTTCAACAGGAATATAGTAATTGTTAAAGCCTGTTGTTATATTATTTTTTGCCCTTTCCGAGAGGAAGATTGATGAGGTGTTGTGAAATTTTTTGTAATAATCTTTTTTTAGCTTCAGGGATGCAGCTCCGAGTATTTTGCTCCTTTCTTTTTTTACATGTTCTTCAACCGGGTTGGGCATGGTAAAAGCTCCGGTTCCTTTTCTTGGAGAATATCGAAAGGTGTGTATATGTGAAAATCCTACCTCTTTTGCCAGGTTTAAAGTTTCATTAAATTCACCTTCTGTTTCTCCGGGAAATCCCAGAATAATATCAGTTGTGAAATTAAAGTTTGCAACAATACTTTTTATTTTTTCACTTACCTTAATGTAGTCCTCCCTTGTGTAGGGTCTGTTCATCCTTTTTAAAACAGAGTTGCTTCCGCTTTGCAGAGACAGGTGAAGATGCTTAACCATTCTGGGGTCTTTATACAGATTGATAAGCTCATCATCTGCACTGTCAGGATCAAGAGATGTGAGATGAAGTCTGAAATCTGAATCATTCATACTAAGTATGTTTTTTATAAGCGCTGAAAGTTTTTTCCCCTGACTGCTGTATTTTCCAATGTTTACACCTGTGAGTATTATTTCTTTGAATCCTGCATTTAATAGCTCGGAAAATTCCTGTATAATCTGATTTTCAGGTTTGCTCACAGGCTTGCCTCGAAGGTAGGGAATGATGCAATATGAACAGAAGTTATCGCAGCCATCCTGAATTTTAAGATTTGCTCTTACTGTGGATGATTTAACTGGTGTTGAATAATCAAAGCGCGATGGCTTTTTTTCATTAATATCAGCAAAAGAAAATTCATTATCAATAATTTCCGGAATAAGATACTTATAATCATTGGAAAGATAGATTATGTCCTGAAATCTGGAAAAATCTTCACTGGAACAGCCTGTTACAATTATTTTTTTATAGTTTTTTTTTGCAGATGCTTCCCTTGCCCTGGATATGAGATTGCGTGTTTTTTTTTCGCTATTTGCTGTAACAGCGCATGAGTTTATAATATAAATTTCTGCATCATCATCATTCACTATTTCATGTCCAATATTTTGAAGCCTGGTTGATATTGATTCTATTTCTGACTGGTTAAGCCTGCATCCCAGGGATGTAATTTTTATTTTCATTTTTGAAAAATTCCAGTAAATTGTACTTGTGAAGCCAGTTTAAAGCAGTTAAGTTAAATAATGATATATGTCAATCAGTGTTTTACATTATTTTTAAGGCTATATTTTAGTTAATTTTTCAGGAAGGTTGTTTGTAAAATTTTACGTTATGGAGCTTGTTATGGATTTAAAAAAATTTGAAAAGCTGGATGTTGTACTTGTCTGTGGTCTTCCTTCTTCAGGGAAGTCCCATTTTGCCAGAAAGTTTTTTATTGATTCAGGCAGGAAAAGGGTAAACAGAAAGGAAATACGCAGGCTTCTTTATGAAATGACCAGTTTTGGAAACAAGTGGTCAGAGAGTATGTTTTCTCATGTTGATGAAAATCTGGTAAAGCATACAGAGCGAAAGGTCATAGAACAGCTCATGGTTAATAATGAAAAAGTGCTTATAGATAATACAAGTATAACTGTTGATTCAAGAAAGAGGTATGTTGCAACAGCCAGAAGGTTTAATAAATCCATAGGTGTAATTTTTTTAAATACTCCTGTTTTGTTGTGCCTGGAACGAAATCAGGGTAAGGAGGATTCTGTTCCAGGCACTGTTATTTCCAATCTCTCAGCTGCACTTGCCTTTCCAACAAAAGATGAAGGCTTTACAGAGATTCTTGTTATTGATGATTACTGATCACCTATTTTAAGCCTCGTTTTTCTATCTCCTGTGCTCTTAGTTCTTTACGGAGAACCTTGCCTACAGTTGTTTTTGGGAGTTCTTTAATAAACTCAACTTCTGTGGGAAGCTTGTATTTGGCAAGCTTGGTTTCCGCATATTTTATCATCTCCTCTTCAGTAGCTGTTTGTCCCTGTTTTAGAACAATAAAAACTTTTATTGATTCGCCTCTTGTAGGGTGAGGCAATCCAATAGCACAGGCTTCTTCTACTTTTGGGTTTTCAAAGTATGCTTCATCAATATCCCTTGGATAAACATTGTATCCGCCGGAAATAATCATATCTTTAAGACGGTCTACAATATAGAAGAATCCCTCTTCATCCATTTTGGCTATATCACCTGTGTGGAGCCAGCCGTCCATTATTGTTTTGGCTGTTTCTTCAGGCTTGCCCCAGTACTCTTTCATTACCTGGGGACCCTGTATTATAAGCTCACCCTCTTCTCCTACAGGAACGTCGGTTTTTCGATCTGTAATATCAACAAGGCGACATACTGTATCAGAAATGGGAAGACCAATACTTCCTGCTTTACCCTTGCCCGCAACAAAGGGGTTGATATGTGTTACAGGGCTGGATTCACTCATGCCAAAGCCTTCACAGATAATAGCGCCTGTTTTTGCTTCGAATTCCTTGATTACTTCAAGCGGTATTGGTGCACTTCCGGAAAAACATCCTTTAATAAAGGAGAGATCTGTTTTTTCAATTTTAGGGTGATTGATAAGCCCAATATACATGGTTGGAACCATTGGTGCAAATGTGGGCTTGAATTTTTTAAATGTTTGAATTAAAGGGTCAGGTTGTGGTTTAGGAACAAGAATATTTCCCCATGCCCGGTAAATTCCAAAGTTCATTGATGTGGATATTCCAAAGATGTGGAAGAAGGGCAAAGCACCCAGCATTATTTCTTCGCCATCTTTAAAACCCGGAAACCAGGACGCGCATTGCTGAACCTGCATGCTTATATTGCCATGTGAAAGGATAGCACCTTTTGGAACACCGGTTGTACCACCGCTATACTGGTACATGGCAACGTCTTTAAAGTCAAGCTTGGGAAAGCTGGTTTGGGGTTGATGTGCAGCAATAACATCTTTCCATTTGAAAACATCCGGAGCTTCTTTTACATCAGCTTTAAGACCTTTTTTCTTGCCCACAAGCGGGAAAAGAACACTTGTTGGAAATGGTAGATAGTCTCCAATTGAAGTATATATAATCTGTTTAATTTTTGTTTGAGGTCTCAGGTCTATCATTCTGTTTCCAAGCAGATCAACAGTTATAAGTACCTTTGCTCCTGAGTCATTAAACTGGTATTTAAGTTCAACGTCTGTATAAAGGGGGTTGTTCATTACAGCAATTGCGCCTAGTTTAAGTACAGCATAATAGGCCACAACACAGGGGATAGTATTTGGAAGAAGGATAGCCACAGCGTCCCCTTTTTTAATGCCATAGCTGGTAAGGGCTGCTGCAAGTCTGTCAACCATGTCCTTTGTCTCTTTGAAATTTAGCTGATATCCCATGAAAGAAAGAGCCATTAAGTTAGGGAATTTAGCTGTGGATCTGTCTAAAAATTCTGGTACACATGCTTTATCATAGTTCAGCTCTGCCGGAACACCTTCACCATAATGTTTGAGCCAGGGTTTATCCAGATACTTTACCTTTGATGTCATAAATGTCTCCTTGTGATTGTTTTATTACCCCACTAAGTTGGGTTTAAATTTTTTTTTAAAAAGTAAGGTATTATATTATATGAGAATTATAGCAAATTTTAATACTTTTGTCAAATAAAGTCTATAAAATTATATTGTTTATAAGAAAAAATATTATATTTTTTATAATATCCTTTATTTTATTTTAATTAAATGTGTCTTGCAGAGTTTTTTTAGCTATTTTACTACTTATTGACAAGTGGGCTTTGAGTGTATATGTTATTTTTATTAAGCCATTCCAGAAGATAATCAAACCTTATAAACTCCTGTTCAATCCTTAAGTTTTCACCAAAGCTATTGTTTTTCAGATTATCAAAGAGAGCCTTTTCTTTATTTGTGAGGCAGGATAGCTCACCTGTAAATCTTTTTGACAGAGGTTCTTTTACGCTACTTTCTATGTGTGCATGGAGGGTTTCCTCGTCCATGAGCATTGATGTGCATGAGGAGATAATATTTCTTGTTAAAGAGAGTATGCTGAAACCATGTGTGTCAATATCTCCCCAGTAAAAAACCTTGCAGTTTTTTATCCATGAAACTTCTTTGAGTGACTGTATACCGTAACCAAGTCCAAATATTACAATGGAATTTTTAACCATTGGGAAGGCAAGGCCATTGGTTTTATTCTCAGTAATGAATATTTTTTTTACATTGATTTTTAGTGAAGAGAATTGTGAAAGGGGTAAAGTAATATCAGAAAGTCCCTTAATAAAGATATCTTTGTCAAGTATTCTAAAACGTATAAGCGGTTCATCATATTTGAGGCCAAGGTGTTTTTCAAATCCATGCTGTGAGAGTGAAAGAGCTTCTGCTTCAGGTTTTCCTGTGTTGAGATAAATCAGGAGTGTAGAAATAATTTTTTTATTAGCTTCAATGAATTTAGTGTCAATTCCTGGAATAATAATCTGCCGGATATAAATATTCGGGTCAGGGTTGCTTTTAAAGTAAGTACAAACTCTTATCAGTTTATTCCAGATAGAGAGGTGTTTTATAATGAGTAAGGGTTTCTCGTGTATGAATCCGCAAGCTTCAGGGAGTTCTTTTTTTGTCAGAGAGTAAGCTTCTTTGAATATGTCGAACTGCTTCTTTTTCCCGCAAAGTTTTAAAAAGTCATCCTCTGTTTCAACAAATATTCTGCTGGGAATATTTTGTGTTCCTAACTGTCTGTGTGAAACAGTTTTGTATTCTATGGAATAGCCATAGCCAATTTTTTCTTTGGATGAATCAGCAAGATGCCATATCCCATCTCTTATTTTTGCAAAGTTGTCTGAAATACTGCTTCCTGCTACTTTGCCAAAAGTTATATCCAGGGGGAAAATATTATCACATTTGCACCATGCGGAAAGAAATTTGCCACTGTCCCAGATCTGCGCTGCTTTCTTTTTAATTTCTGCAGGTGTTATTATTGTATTGGAATTTCCCATTCTTTTTTCTTTGTTTTGTATTTGTCTATTGTCATGTGTCCAACCAGAGAGCGGTTATCTTCCTGATAAACGAAATGGACAGATTTTACATAGTCTTCTATTATATGAATTTTTTGAAGTGGTGTTACAATGAGAAGCTGAAGCTCGAGTTTTTTAAAGAGTTCCAGCCCGTATCTTGCTGATTCATCAGACCCGCGCCCAAAAGCTTCATCAATCATTACAAACCTGAAGGAGCGGTTAAAAAGCCCGTCTTTTACAAGGCTGAACTGGTATGCCAGGGCTGCTGCAAGAATAGTGTATGCGAGCTTCTCTTTTTGTCCTCCTGATTTTCCTGAAGAATCAGAGTAAAACTCTCTTTCCGAGTCATCCTCTTTCCACCTTTCGCTTGCAGAAAATACGAACCAGTTTCTAACGTCAGTTACCTTTGCTGTCCACTTTCGGTCAAGGTCTGTAAGGCCTTGACGTCCTTCAAAGCGGTCAATGAGATTTTTTACCTGATGGAATTTTGCCTCAGTATATACATCGCCATCTTCATTAAGTGTTCCGCCCATACAGAGCCGAAGGTCTTCCTGAAATTTCAGTATTTCACTATCCATTGCTCTGTCAGGGATAAGGGTAATGTAGCTGCCCCGGTTATATTCAATCTCACGAAGGGATTCGTTTATGATTTCTATTTTGCCTGTAATTTCTATGCGCTCCTTCTCAAGCTTGTTCAAGAAAAGGGCAATATCCTGAATGGTTCCTTCACGTAGAAGCCTTTTAAATCTTTCTTCATGGCGGGGAAGACCCTGTTCTACAAGATCATTGAGAATTTTTCTGTATTCATTAGCTGCTTCAATCCTTGCGTCAATTTCGCTGGTTTCCATGGGATATTTGATTTTGTAGGATTGCATCTGACTGCTTATTTTTTCATTTCGTCTGCGATTCTGGCTGGTCAGATTATCAATGAGTT
>CAYTLM010000037.1:0-14133 GCA_964438485.1 uncultured Leptospirales bacterium
ATATAAATAAACCTGATGTTTTAACAGGGGATAATCCAGAAGAGACATAATTGTACGAATGAATATTTTGCACAAGCCTTTTTTTTATAGGAAAGGGGCTGTCCTATAAAGTAATTTCATTGTCATACCGGCTGAAGCGTAGCAGAAGCAAGCATTATTGAAACATCCTGTTTCATGCTTGCAGGCAACCCTCGTGGCTGCACTGCCGGTATCTCTTCGAGCTGATTCTATCAGGAGATTCCGGTATTTGCAAAAATTTAAGTTGCAAAACCGGAATGACAAATCCTTTTAAAATTTCATTAATATTCGAACTTAAACAATTTGAGTACTAAGAAAAACACCAATACCCATCTGCTCAATTTGATCCTTAATTTCTTCTATTTTATCTATATGAGCATCCTCTTCATTAAGAATTTCAATAAGAAGATCACGAGTTACATTATCACCAACTTCAGCAGCAAGCTTAATTGCATCATTATAAGCCTTAATGGCAGCAGCTTCTGAATGCCAGTCATTATCAACCTGCTTTGAAACATCAGCACCAATATAAATATCTTTAAGCTTATTTACAATAGGAGTCCCTTCAAGAAAAAGGATCCTGCCTATAAGTTTTTCAGCATGCTTCATTTCATCAATAGCTCTTTTTTCTACTTCTCTGTGCATCTTTTCATAGCCCCAATCAGCACACATTTCTGAATGAACCATATACTGATTTATAGCAGAAAGCTCATCTGCTAAAAGCTCGTTTAAAACATTAACAAGTTTTTCATTACCCTTCATAAAATTCTCCTTTTTAATATTAAACTCAATAGTTTAAATTTTAATAGTAATCAAAAAAAGATAGATGTCAATACATCCTGAATTTAATAAAACGCAAGCAAAATATAAAATCAAATCATACCAAGATTTTTTTCTATAAAAAGTTCAAACCTGTTCTTTTCTGAAAAAGCAAAAGAGGTATTGCTGCTATACATATCAATTTCCACATAATCCAGATTTACAGAAGAAGGGAAAAAGCTATAGTCAGGAATACTTTCCATAAGAGATGAAATTTCACTGCTTACGCTTTCAATTTCACCTCTGGTAAAAACTTCAGTATTCATTCCATCAGGAAGGGTAAAGCGGTAACCCACCTCTCCGGTATTAAGAAGATGAAGGGAAAGGACTAAGGGCATGTGCTTATCTCTATAGCTCAAAAAAGCCGAATCTTTTGAATAATCATAATCTCTGATCTGCCCCTTTCCAGAAGAATCTATTTCAATCTCAAAACTTTGTATAACACCATCCTTTCCTTTCAAAGTGCTATGCGGATCATTTTCCAAAATACCAGAAACAACACTTTTTGCAAAAAGTATAAGTCTGTAAAGGTAGTCATCAAAAAACTCATTTCTCTTTCTAAAGAAGAAGAGGGAACCCTTTTCATTAAGTACAAAAAACCGGGAAAACTTTTTGCCCCTGTTAAAAAAAATTTTCACCGAGTCAGAAGAATCATATGACAAAATCTGCTCCAGATACTCCAGCTCAGGAACCCTGTCATCAACCCTGTTAAGATTAACAATTCCTCTGTTATAGGAAACCGAATAAAGCAGCTGCGCCTCGGAACTGTACTGCCTAAATGAAACTGCAGAGTTGTCCCCTTTTTTAACCTTATTTGAAAAAAGAGTAAGCTTGTTGCCCACCATAGAAAAAAAACGAAGTTTTACCGAAGGCCTGGAAACGGTAAAGAATCTCAGCATATTTTTAAATGAAGCT
Organism: uncultured Leptospirales bacterium; assembly: GCA_964438485.1. Taxonomy (GTDB): domain Bacteria; phylum Spirochaetota; class UBA4802; order UBA4802; family UBA5550; genus JBBAGC01. Next base: position 1,753 of record CAYTLM010000037.1, read on the forward strand.
TTTAAAGTAAAAAATTCCTTGGTGCCACTAAAAGGTTCTGAAGCAGTAAGCTGAAGGGAGTTACTCTCATCCATACCAGAAATTATTGCCCCTGTAGCAATCCTCGCTCCTATGCCAGGAAGATCATTAACACTGGAATACACCTCAAAGCGGGTTTCGCCCCAACTATTGTGATAGAGATAATATATTTCATCAATCTGATTTGAATACTTATGAAAAGGATTAATTATAATATAGCTCATAAGAGGAAAAGGATCCCTAAGAAAATAGCTGTTATGAAGATCCAGTCCCTTAATAGAAAAATTTGCAGTAAGTTCAGGAATTAAATCCCTTATATAATTAGGATCCATATTATAAAAGCCCTGTTCTATTTCCAGGCGGGTATAATCCTTCTGATACAGTCCATTAAGGCTAATCCATACAACAAGAGATAACAAATGGGGGCTTTTACGAATAAGAACTTTTTCAAGTCTATTTCCATAAACAACACGCTTATTGAGAAACCAGGTTTCATTACCCTTAACATCTCTAATATAATCGAGCGATAAAAGTTTTTCAGGGGGATACTTTTTAAAATTGAGAGTATTATCAATCTTCCTGTCTTCACTGCTAAAATGAGAAAATATTTTTCTATTAATGCCTAAAAGGGATTCCTGATTTATAGACCCGGGATTTATTTCCCCCAGAGCATTAAGAATATTCTTATAGCCTTTAAGAATAATTTTCTTGGTGTTATTCATCATTTTGTTTGTTGATTCAATATCCCATGTTTCAAAATTATCCACATGTTTAATAACACTGTCATCCCAGGCCCATTTTTTTGTGTACAATCGCATTACCCTGCGCAGCTCTTCCTCGCCCTGCCCATTCCCCAGTGGCAATGAAAGACGGGGGTTTACTTTAAGATAAAAACTCGTTTTTATAATATTAATAGAGGTCATGTCATTACCATGCAATCTGTAATAATCATAAACCTGATCAAACATAATACAGTAGGCATCTGTTTTCAGCTTTTCTTTTTCACCGGAAAGGACATTCTTTTTAATAAGATTACTTATAAAAGGGTTAACCTTATCATCGTTTATATAGCGTTCCAAAAGCCCCAGTTTAATAAGAGACTTAAAGGGATTTCCCAAAGATTTAATTATCTGGAAAAGAGCTGCTATTAAAAAATCAGTTCTGTTAATTTGCGCAAGATTACCCAAATCAATATAGCTGCCTTTCATCTCTGAATCCTGTAAAACAGTGAGCCATCTTTTATATTTATCATCACCACAATCTGCAGGAACAGCCCACCAAAAAGGAATAATATCATTTATGATAATTGAACTCCTGTAAAACTCCTCTTTAAGCATCTGTCCAAGGGATGTACCAGTAAGCCCATATTCCTCATCCTTATCAAAAATATTCATTTTAACCTGTTCAATATCATTAAGATAAAAATGAAGTTCTCTGCCCCTGGTTTCCATTGCCCATTTTTCTATTAAGCTGCATTTTCTTCTGAGAAGAGATATATATTCACTGTCCATGGAACTGAAATTACCGCATAACCAGAAATCCAAATCAGAATCAGGTGTAAATGCAATAGTGCCAGCACTGCCTATAAGTGCAAAAAGCTTTATTACAGGCTCCTCTTGAATTAAGTTGTTCAAGGAAAAGGAGGGGTGTGCTATTCTTATACTTGATGCAAGATGTGACGGAATAGTATAATTATATATGCCTGGAGGGGCAGAAAGCTCCTTTAAATATCCGGGAAATTCAGGAACATTAACAACAAAAAGAAATGGGATAAAATCAAAAAGATTTACAGGTTCAGAATCGTTCAATGCAGAGCGAAGAGCATTAATCTTAACACTGTTGTATGCAGAAAACTTTTTTTTACTATCCTCAATAAAACTTATTATTTCTTCAGGACTTTGTTCTGTCATAATCTTCCAGCTAAACTGTGTTTACTTATAGAAAATCTACCTGTGGAATTACGATCATAAATATTGGATACATAGTCCTGATATGTTTTAATAAGATCAACATTTATTGGACGTTTTAAAGTCTCCATTTTACTATTCTTTATTACTCGCACCTTGGGGTTTAAAGGATAAAGACGGTTCATCTCCTCAACAATAGCAATTTCACCAGTACTAAGTCGCACCAAATCACCAGGAACCATAAAACTTTCTCCTTTGTTTACAACAAAACCCAGGGCTCTTATAAAATCCCGTAAATCAGGCAAAACAAAACTGTAAATTGTTTTATAATCTGCATAAAGTTTATTTACCATTAAACGTATTGCTTCCCTTGGTGTCATGGTTTCCTCTTCCGGCCTGGGACCTGTAAGTGTAACAAAAAAATCTACAAGCCCCAAAAGGCGCACCTCCCTGGGAACACTTCCCTGATAATGATCCATATCAAACCCGTATGGATAGCCCTCACCATCAGCCTGCTCATGATGAAGAAGAAGCATTCTTTTCTCTATATCATGTAGATCACGATTCTTTTCAACAAACTTGTAACCCACATGAGGGTGGCTCTTTATAACATCAAATTCAGCATCACTAAGCATTGCTTTATGTAGTATCTCTTTTGAAACAGATGAAAATCCAATATCATGGAAAAGTCCACCCACGCCCATGGCTGATTTCATTTCAGGTTTAAAATCAAGACGCGAACCCAGAATAGAAGCCAGTATAGCAACATTCATGGAATGACGATAATAAAACTCATCCATATCCTTTAGCTTAACAGTCATCTCAAAAATACCATCGTCATTGCTATCTGTTTCTGTTATAATTCTATCAATAATATCCCTGGATTTATAAACAGTCGCTTTTGCAATACTTTCACCAGGTGAGTGATTAAAAGTATTTCTTATCTCTTCCAGTAAATTTTTAGTATGATTATATGTTTCATTTCTAAGTTCATCAGAAATTACAGATTTTTGACCAATCTCCTTGGCCTGCTTTGCTTTTAAAGGATCAAAATAAAGACGGGAAATACCCGATGATTTTAAATGATTAAGAACACCCTCTGAAATTGAAGTATGTGCCTTTAAAACAAGGTTTTTATCCTCATCAAAAAGATCAAATTCAAAACGGTAACCAGGCTTGAGAAAATTTACCTCTATAATTCCCTCAACAGCCTTTTCCTTATTTAATTTATTGTTTGGGAAAGTCATACCTGCTCACAAATATTAAGAATAAATACGAATAAGTACAGTAAATTATTTTTCTAAAAAATGTCAATATCTTTAACCTGAGTACAATCTGAATATTGCCAAAAAAGAGTTCACTTGCTTATTAAAAATCTCATGATTTGCAATAAAAACTAAACAAAATCAATCTATCAATATAATTAAATTAAAAAAGTTTGACTAAAGAGAAGTTATTATGTTAAAATACTATGATTTTATAATATTGACAATCAAAAGGAGGCAGCATGAACAATAAGGAAGTTTATCTTGGCAGACCATGGCTTAAACACTATAACAAAGCAGTACCTGCAAATATTGATTATGATGAAATTTGTGTTCACGAATTTCTTGAAAAATCAGTTGAAAAGTTTCCAGACCATATAGGGTTTATTTTTATGGGATACAAAATTACCTATGGTAATTTTAACATTATGGTAAACAGAGTTGCAGGTTCATTATACGAAATGGGGATTAGGCAGGGTGATGTTGTTGCAATACTTCTTCCTAATATGATCCAGACTGCTGCTGCCTATTATGCTGTGCTTAAACTTGGGGGTATTGTGCAGATGAATAACCCCCTTTATACTGACAGGGAGCTGGCTTACCAGTTTAATGACTCAAAAGCCAAGCTTCTTATTACGCTCGATATCTTAGCTGAAAGAATGATTAAACTGAGAGACGAAACAACAGTAAAAAAAATAATTTACACATCAATAGGAGATTATTTACCCGGAATAAAAAAAGTCCTGTTTAATCTTGCAGGTAAAAAAAAGGGAATGAAAGCAGATGTCCCCGCATCTAAAGATGTTTACAAGTGGCTTGATATTGTAAAAAAAGATAAAGAGTTTAAAAAAGCAGATGTTAAAATTGATGATGTGGCAGTTTATCAATATACAGGCGGGACAACAGGTCTGGCTAAAGGAGCTGTGCTTACTCACAGAAATTTAAGTTCTATGGTACAGATGTATAATGCCTGGTTCCCGGGATTTGAATCTGCTAAAGAGGTGGTAATATCTGCTCCTCCCATTTTTCATATACTGGGCATGTCAGCAGCCCTCAACTTTCCTGTTTTCAAGTCCTGGACAGCTATTATGGTTCCCAAACCCCAGGCTAAAGAACTTCTTGAAGCAACAAGAAAATACAGACCCTCCATATGTTCCATGGTTCCCACAATGTACGTAGGCATGCTTCAACACCCGGATTTAAAAAAAACAGACATGTCCTGTTACAAAGTCCTTTCCTCAGGAGCATCCTCACTTCCTGTTGAAGTTATGAACCAGTTCCATGAACTTACAGGAGCACATATAAATGAAGGATTTGGCATGACCGAAACTTCACCTCAAACACACCTTAATCCTTACGGAGGAGTGCATAAACCAGGAAGCATAGGACTCCCCTACCCTGATACAGAAGTAAGAATTGTAGATCTGGAAACAGGCACAGAGGATGTAGCAATTGGCAAAGAAGGAGAAATGATCTTCCGTGGTCCCCAGGTAACATCCGGCTATCTTAACAAACCTGAAGAAACAGCAGAGACAATCCGTGATGGCTGGCTCTATTCCGGAGATATTGCATATATGGATGAAGACGGCTACTTCTTTATTGTTGACAGGAAAAAAGACATTATTCTGTCTTCAGGCTACAATGTATATCCAAGAGAAATAGAGGAAATCCTTTATGAGCATCCTAAAATTCAAAAAGCTGCTGTAATAGGCACTCCTGATGCAAAAAGAGGGGAAAAAATAAAAGTTTTTATTGTTCCAAATGAAGGTGATGTTGTTGACGCCAAAGAAGTTATGGAGTACTGTGAGCAAAAGCTTGCAAAGTACAAGCTTCCTTCAGAGATTGAAATTAGAGATTCTCTTCCTGAAAGCAATGTGGGGAAAATTCTTAAAAAAGAATTGCGTAAAGAGGAAGAGGATAAAAGAAAAGGCGGCCAATAAACATGCAATCTGCAAAAATAACAGATGTTAAAAAGGTTTTGGATCTTATTAAACCAGGCTCAAAAATATTTTTAAGCAGCGGGCCGGCAGTGCCCGCCCTTTTTGTTTCTACAATGTTAAGCTCAGATAAGCCCAACCTCCTGGATCTTGAACTTATACAGCTTATTACAATGGATGACTATCTTGATTCAGGTAATAATTACAGCGGATCAAAGTACAGGCTTAAAACCTTTAGCACTGGTGAAAGTATAATGAAAAGAATTGAATCAGGCGAGGTGGACTTTATTCCTTCAAACCTGATGGAAATACCATATATATTTTCGCAGAAAGCTCAAAGGGTTGATATTGCTGTTATAACAGCATCTCCGCCTAACAGCAGGGGATACATGAGCCTTGGCATTGCCTGTGATGTGGCAAAAATTGTCATAGGCCAGGCCAAAACTGTTATTATTGAAATCAACCCAGCAATGCCTGTTACCCATGGGGACACTTTTATCCACATTGATCAGGCAAGCTATATTATTGAAAGTTCTTTGCCCATACCGGAAAGAACAATAAAACCCTATACTGATGAAATGTTTAAAATAGGGCAGAATGTTTCCAATCTTATAAATGATGATACAACTATTGTTATGCATGTGGGAAGAATTTTTGATGCTATTGCTGCAAACCTTAAAAATAAAAAAGGTCTTGGAATTTTCACCAATGTTTTTTCCGACTGGGCAATAGATCTTATTGAAAGCGGGGCTATTTCTATAAAAAGAAACAGGTACAAAGGCGGGCAGATCACAGCAAGCTACTGTTATGGCTCCAAAAAACTCTATGACTATATTTCGGATAATCCCCTTTTTGAATTTTATCCCATTGCTATTCTTGCAAATCCATTAAACATAAGAAGAGTAAATAACCTTATAAGCATAATGAATGTAAAAAGAATTGATGTAACAGGTGAATCCATTATCTTTCATTCAGGGGACAACCTTCTTTCAGGATATGAAAGCAAACTTAATTTTTCAGTTGGTGCTGCCTTTGCCAAAAGAGGCAGGTCTGTTATTGTTCTTAATTCAGTTGATCAGGAAGGAAAGAGCAACATCGTAATCAGGCATGATCATGAAGCTGGTATGGCCAGAGCAACCTTAGGCGCAACCAGGTATGTGGTAACAGAATATGGCGTAGCCAACCTTTTTGGCCGTTCAATAAGAGAAAGGGTAATGGCCATGATTGAAATTGCCCACCCTGATCACAGAGAAGCTCTTCTTGAAGAGGCAAAGGGTATTGGCTTTGCTTACAAGGATCAAATATATCGAAAGGATTATTCTATTAATTATCCAAAAGACCTGGAAATTGTAAAAACAATGGGAGATGTTGACATAAAATTCAGGCCTATAAAAGCCTCTGATGAAGATATGATGAGAGAGCTTTTTTATCTCTTTTCTGATGAAGCAATATATTTAAGATATTTTTCCAGAGTAAATGCCATGCCTCACAAAAATATGCAAAGATATGTTGCTGTTGATTATGAAAAGACAGTATCCATTGTTGGAATTATAGAAACAGGAAGAACTCAAAAAATTATAGCAGAAGCAAGATATGCTCTTTTTGAACATGATAAAAGTTATGAAATGGCCTTTATTGTTGATGAAAGATGGCAGGGCAGAGGTATTGCAACTTTTCTTGTGGAATATTTAATTCAAATTGCCAGGGACAGGGGAATAAAAACCCTATGCGCCTCTGTTCTTTATGAAAACAGCAAGATGATTAAGGTTTTTAAAAAAGCATCTATTAAACCTGAAGTTGATGTTGCTGAAGGAGTTTTGATTTTCAAGTATCATCTTGATCAAGAGAGCGAAAAGTGACTTTTTTAGGCAAATTTTATTAAAAGATCAAATTTAATTGACAGATTAAAAGTCTTATATTACAATTAATTAACCTGAAAAATTTATAAAATAAATATAAAAGTCGTATAATTAGAGCCGGTTTCATTGTTATTCTTTAGTTTTATTATTTAAATAGCAACTTGTTTGTAAATAAGACGAACATTTTAAAATATCCGCTCAAAATGACTTAATAAAAATGCCCGCTTATTTACTTTTTAAACATAGTGAACAGAATACAATTAATTTTTTAGGAGGAGTATATGCTTAATCCATTAGTAGATACCAGAGATGTTAAATTTGTATTATTTGAAGCTCTTGAAGTTGACAAACTTGTAAAGTTTCCTGTTTATTCAGATTTTGACAGAGATACCTTAGAAGCAACAATTGATCTTGCTGAGCAGATTACTGTTGATGTCATCTATCCAACAGCTGAAGAAGGGGACAATGAAGGTGCACAATGGAATCCCGAAACTAAAGCAGTAACTATTCCAAAATGTTTCCATCCAGCACTGGATACCTATTATGAGTCAGGTTTTATGGGAATTGCTGATGACCCTGAGCATGGCGGAATGGGTATGATGAATACTATAAATACAGCAGTTTATGAATTTGCCTGCGCTGCCAACTACTGTTTAGGTATGTATCCCGGACTTTCACACGGAGCAATGGAGCTTATTTATGCCTTTGGTACAGAAAAGCAGAAAGAACAGTATGGTGAAAAAATTATGTCTGGCGAATGGGGTGGAACAATGTGCTTAACAGAAGCAGATGCTGGTTCTGATGTTGGTAACCTCAAATCAAAAGCTGTTAAAGTTTCTGATGGTGTTTATAAAATCACAGGACAGAAAATATTTATCTCCTCAGGAGAAAATGACTATTACTCAAATATGATTCACCCTGTACTTGCCAGAATCGAGGGCGATCCAAAAGGTACAAAAGGTATTTCTATTTTTATAGTTCCAAAGTTCAGACTAAAGGAAGATGGTTCTGTTGGAGAATTTAATGATGTAGTATGTACAGGTATTGAACATAAAATGGGTCTTCATGGTCAGGGGACTTCCCAGCTTGCATTTGGTGACAACAACGATTGTATAGGCTATCTCCTTGGTGAAGAGCGTCAGGGTATGAAAATCATGTTCAAAATGATGAACTTCGCACGTAATGGTGTTGCTATACAGGGACATGGAAATGCTTCAGCAGCATACATGCACTCTATAACTTATGCAAAAAACAGATACCAGGGCGTTGATGTAACACAAATGCTCAATCCTGATGCTCCTCTTGTTGCAATCAGCAAACATCCTGACGTAAAAAGAATGCTCCTATGGATGAAGTCTCACCTTGAAGGACAAAGACTTCTCGTATACTTTCTATTCCATCAGATGGATCTTAAAAAAGTTGCAGAATCAGAAGAGCAGGTTAAAGAAGCAGAAGCTCTTATTGAAATTCTTACCCCTATAGCAAAAGCCGGATGTACAGATAAGGGTGTTGAAATTACATCAATGGCTATGCAGGTATACGGCGGGTACGGATACTGCAGGGATTATCCTATAGCCAGAATGATGGCAGATTCCAAAATTCTTGCAATCTGGGAAGGAACAAACGGCATCCAGTCAATGGACCTTACAATGAGAAAGATTCTCATGAATAAGGAACAGTATAACTATAACATACTTAAGAATAGAGTGGAAGATACCCTTGCTAAAGCAAAAGGAATAGTTGATGAAAAATATCTTGCTCTTTTTGAAAGAGGAATGAAAGAGCTTGATGATATCATTGAAATGCTCAAAAAGCAGATGGCAGGTGGAAAATTCCTTCACCTATTTATGAATGCTACTCCTCTTCAGGAAGCTATGTACATGCTTGCTATTGCATGGTGTCATATATGGAATCTTACCATATGTCAGCCAAAAATGCAGGAAATTGTAGGCGACCTTAAAGGTGCTGAAAGAGAAGCTCTACTTGTTGACAATGCAGAAGCAGCATTCTACACAGGAAAGGTTCTTTCTTCACAATTCTACCTTGGTTCAGAATTTCCAAAATATTTTGGTAAAACAGAAGCAATTAAGTTTGGTGAAACTGCAACTATTAAGGCTAGTGATCCTGTATTTACAGGGGCTCTTGAAGAGTAAAAATCAAAAGTCTTTAAACATAAAAAGAGCCGGTATTTTACCGGCTTTTTTTATTCCTAAACTGCGAACCATGATTGACCATGATTAACCATGATTTTCTTGATTATAGGATTAGCAGGATTTACCGTACAATTACGTACGCTGGATTATTGCGTATATATTCACATATTCTATTTAATTCATCATCATCTCTTATTATTCTATCATGATACGACTTATGCCACTGGAAATCTTTTCTACCAGCCTGTTCCGTACGATAGAGAAAATAAAAGCGCTTTCGAATGCGATATATGAATTATTCCATGTACATGATTCGGCATTATTATATATTCACCAATCGCCACATTTTCAATATGCGCTGGAATTTCCCTCCAGCATTGATCTGCTATTTTCCCATATTTATTTAATTTCATTTCACCATTTTCTACTTTGCCAAATATCTTATCCTGATATTTCACATTTATGGTTACAAAATATCCACTTGGTGTGGAATAATTATACCCAGGTTTACGGTTTAATTTTCTTTCATGCATTATATATCTGATAATTTATAACCAGCATCATCAAGATACCTATTAATAGCCTGCACAAGTTCAGTGGCTATCTTAATGTCTTTTTCTGCGTCTTCCCTGCTTATTGTACTAAGAAAATCATAATCGCCTGTATGCCTTTCACGAAACAGCCTGCTTATATATTTTGCATATTCAGCGGGGAATATGCCAGTGCGTATAAAATATTCACTAAAACCAGCTATAACACCTGGATGCTTTGAATAAACTAGTTCTTTAGTGAGAAGCAGCGCCTGTATTGAATAAAAAGCTGCATAATACGACCGTGAGGAAGCAAAATCGTAATCACCGCTATCCGAAAGCATCTGTGCTGCTTCGATTGATCTTACAGCTTTATCAAGCATAAAATTTATCTGCACTGTCAGGCTGTTTTCTGCCATAAGACAATCCCCTCCCTATTAATATTAATAAAGAATGGATTATACATGTTTTTAGTGAAATTATTTTCTTCAACTGGAATTATAGAAAAAACTGCCCCGAAGCGAATGAGCATCTCTGCTGCAAATTCATCAATAGCCTCGATAATTTCATTTCCAATTTTTTCTACTATTACAATGCAGTCATAATCAGATTCAGAAGAATTATCCCCTCTAGCCCTTGAACCGTATATAATTATTTTTTTTATTTTGTCACCAGAAGCAGAAGAAAAAAGCGCTTCTTTCATATGTTTAATTATAACATCATTTGATATCATTTAATCCTCCACTTATACAAATTTAATATATTAAAAATTTCAAATATTGTCAAGCACAGCAAGTACACACAACCAATAATCCCATGCATTAGATCCTGATGCTTCATAACATTATTTCTTCCTCAAACTGCGAACCGTGATTTGCATGATTATAAGATTAACAGGATTTACTATACAATAACTTTTTCTAAATCATGGTAATCCTTCAATCCCTATAATCATGGTTCAAGGATTATGTTTCTATAATTTGATCCCCCACTTATAGAAATTTAATATATTAAAAATTCTAAAAAAACATAAAAAGATTTAGAATAATTTTTGTAAATATACAAATATTTGATATAATATAATTGAAACATAACCACCTATTTGCTTGACATACTTCTTTAGTTCTTATTAATAATCATTCTTTTTATCTTCTGTCTCTTAACTCTTATTAAATTAAAAGGAGCAGCATTATGAGCGATTACAAAAACCTGACAAATGAAGTTGGAGCCCCGGTTCCAGATAATGAACATTCCATAACCGCCGGTCCTCGTGGTCCTGTTATGATGCAGGATGTCTGGCTAATGGAAAAGATGGCCCATTTTAACCGCGAGGTTATTCCTGAGCGCCGCATGCATGCAAAAGGATGGGGTGCATATGGAAAACTTTCTGTTACTCATGATATTTCCCGCTACACAAAGGCAAAAGTGCTTCAAAAAGGCACAGAAACCGAATTATTTCTCCGCTTTTCCACTGTTGCTGGTGAACGCGGAGCTGCTGATTGCGAGCGCGACATCCGCGGTGTTGCTGTAAAATTTTACACAGAAGAGGGGAACTGGGATCTTGTTGGTAATAATACCCCAACCTTTTTTATACGCGATGCTCATAATTTTTCCGATTTAAATCGCGCTGTTAAACGCGACCCCCGTACTGGTCGGCGTTCTGCACAGAATAACTGGGATTTCTGGACTCTTTTACCTGAAGCCTTACATCAAATCACTGTTGTTATGAGCGATCGCGGAATTCCCGCATCGTTTCGCAATATGCATTTTTTTGGCTCGCATACTTTCTCCTTCTATAACAAACAAAACGAACGGGTCTGGTGTAAATTCCACTTTAAAACCCAGCAGGGAATAAAAAACCTGTCTAATGAAGAAGCAGAAAAGATCAATGGAATGGATCGTGAATATCATGGAAAAGATCTTTATGAGGCGATTGAGCGCAAAGATTTTCCCAAGTGGACAATGTTTGTACAGATTATGACTGAAGAACAGGCAAAAAATCACTATGAAAATCCATTTGATATTACAAAGATTTGGCCCCATGCAGAATATCCGCTTATTGAAGTAGGTGTTTTAGAATTAAATCGTAATCCTGAAAATTATTTTGCAGAAGTAGAACAGGCTGCTTTTACACCAGCTCATGTTGTCCCAGGCATAGGGTTTAGCCCTGACCGCTTTTTACAGGGAAGACTCTTTGCATACGGAGATGCGCAGCGTTACAGACTTGGCATAAACCATAACCAGATACCGGTAAACCGTGCAAAAGTTCCTGTGAACGAATATCACCGCGACGGAGCAATGCGTGTTGACGGCAACTATGGCGGAACCCCGGCCTACACACCAAACAGTTACGGCATATGGGTAGCACAGCCAGAAGTAATGGAACCTCCCCTTGATTTAAGCGGTGCAATGTATCACTATGATCCTAAAGATGATCCAACTGATGATTGTTTCCGTGCAGGAGGGAATTTATGGAGGCTGATGGCAGAAGATAAAAAACAGATTCTTATTGAAAATACTGCTGCTGATATTGCTCCAACAACAATAAACATAAAATACCGCCATGCTGTTCACTGCTATCTGGCAGATCCAGAATACGGCGAACGATTCTCCAAGGCTGTAGGATTAGACTTTGATAAAGTAAAGGAACTTTCCAAATTAAAAAATGATGACTTAAACAAGGCAACGCTTTCTCCTTCTATGTAAAAGCGT
>CAYTLM010000038.1:0-13897 GCA_964438485.1 uncultured Leptospirales bacterium
GAGCTTTACTTATAATGCAAATTAAACTCTGGGGTGTACGAGGCTCTCTACCCTCTCCATTAAGCAATAAAGAATACAAAAGCAAGATGCTGAGAATTTTGAAAATTGCTATTAAACAAAAAATTCAGCCCGAATCCATATTGTCATTTATGAATTCACTCCCTGATGAGCTGAAGTATGTCTTTGGTGGAGATACTACATGTGTTACTGTACAGTCTGCATCTGGAAAAACATATATAATTGACTGTGGCACAGGCATAAGACGTCTTGGGAATGATCTTATGGAAGGAGACTGCGGAAAGGGCAAAGGCATACTTGATATATTTTTTACCCATAATCACTGGGATCATATTCAGGGTCTTCCTTTCTTCCGGCCCATATATGTTCCTGGCAATATTATCAACTTTTATTCTCCTTTTAAGCATCAGCAGCAAGCACTGGAAAATCAGATGAAAGCTCCCTATTTCCCTGCTAAATTTGAGGACTCTCCATCAATAAAAAACTACCACTATATAGAGCCTATTCCTGGAAAAACGATTCAGCTGGAACCTGATCTTCATATAAGCATTTTTCCAATGAAACATCCCCAGGGATGCTTTGCATATAAATTTTCACAGGGTGGAAAAATTTTTATATTTGCAACAGATACTGAATTTACAGGGGAAACCATTGAAAACAGAAGTGACACAAGAGATTTTTTTCATAATGCTGATCTGCTGGTTCTTGATTCACAATACACCCTGGATGAAGCTTTCCTAAAGGTGGACTGGGGTCATACCAGCTATACAATGGCTGTAAATTGTGCTACTAACTGGAATGTCAAAAACCTTGTAATGACCCATCATGAGCCAGCCTATTCAGATGATATTCTTTATGAAAATTATCTTTTGGCTCGCGAACACGCCCGCCTGTTGAATAATAATATAACACAAATATATTTAGCCAGGGAGGGAATGGTTTTTGACCTTTAAAAAAATTATTCTTATTTCTTGCATTACTATTTTGATGGCAGCTCCTCTTCATTCGCAAAGAACCAAATCAAGCTTAAGTGCAGGAGAACAGAGGCATGCACAGCGCGGATTAAAAAACAACCTTTATTTTTTAGATTTCATAAACAGCACAATAACAAATTCCGGCACTGAAGAAGAAAAACAGATTTATATAGAAGCTCTACAAAGGGATATCCTTGCAAGAATTGTCTATATGAAATTCCAGTTTCATGAAGCCTTTACTGAAATAAAAAAAAGTCAAATCCTCCTGATTGAACTGATGCAAACACTTACACAAAGAGGCACAGCAGAAGCTACACTTCTTCTTAATGAGTTTGCACCCCATGTTCTTAAATCAAAAGACAAGGCTGCTAAAAAATACATTTCTCTCGGATACAGATCAGTAAGTGAAGCAGGTAAAGTTGCACTTGCAGCTGATAATCTTCCTGAAACAAATTATTCAATAAGAATATATGAATACATAAAAGCCCTTAAGCTGGCTAAATATGCCAGGCGCTATGCCATAGTAGCAATGATAGAATATCAGCTTGAACCTGAAAAAAAAGGGAAAATACCATACAATGATTATGAAAAAACAATAGAACTGATAAATACCTATTTAAAAGATGATTCTGAAAGATTGCTAAACATACATGCTGATAACTATTATAAATTTGACAATAGCTCTTCCGTCTATGACATAATAATGTCCAACCCGGAGCTTGAAAAAATACCAGAATATGAACAATACCGTAAGGAAGAGTGATGAAAAAAATTTTCTTTAAAGTCCTGATATTTCAGGTAATGCTTATAACCTTCTCATGCGCTGAGACTGGAACAGGTGATGAATGGCAAGGACCGGGTTTTTACAAAAGTCCCGATGAGTTAATTCAAACAATAGAAAAAGAAAGCAGCAGCTATAATAAAAACTTTGTACTTGCCAAAGCATACAAAGAAAATAAAGAACTAAAAAAAGCAATTCTCTACTATGCAAACAGTGCTTTTAAATCAAACTTTAATTTTAATCTAAAAATCTATCCTAGCCCGGTTTATCTTTTTCTTAAAAGTTTCAGCTTTAAAAGCCCCCTTTACAATGATGCAGTTTATGAAATAGCCTCTCTTTTTTACGACTATGGCGAACACAATTATGTTATTAAATTTGTTAATCTTATAAAAGAAGACGACTCCTTTTTATACAGAGATTCTGTTATATTAAAAACAAAATCCTTCTCTCGCATGTCAGATGAAGAAACTGCAATTAAATCCCTTATTAGACTTTCTGAAAAATTCACTGACAGTAATTCAATGGGATTAATAAATATACGCCTTGCATCTGCCTATGAAAGCTTAAAGGATTATAACAGGGCATCTGAAGCTTACTTCAATATTATAAAATCTAACACAGATATATGGCAAAATAATATTGCAGCAAAGAGGCTGGCCATTCTTATTAAAAACAAAAATATAAACATTAAAGATAGAGATAAAATACTTGTTCTTGCCAATGCCCTTTTAACAGCCAATGAAGCTGCAGGTTCAATTCAGATTCTTTCCATGCTAAAAGGAGAAGATCAGGACAAAGAAAGTGATATTACTGCTATAAAAATATATACAGCAAAAAACAGAAGTGAAGCAAACACTATTCTTAATAATAAAAAAAACACCCCCTATTTCCACAACCTTTTACTTGAGCATGCCAATATACTATGGGAAAAGGGGGCACGGCATAATGCCATAGGCAGATACAGGGAAATTGCAGACACAGAAGATGCTGATATAGCAAGAAGAGTTCTGGTACGCCTTATATTTTTTTATGAAGAAAGAAACACCATAGAAGCAATGCGCTATATGAATAAATTCATGGAAAGATTCCCTGCAGATGAGCTTACAGGAAGACTAAAATGGATGAGAGGCCGCCATTTTCTAAAGGATGGGAAATATTCAGAAGCCAGCAAACACTTTGAAAAATCTATAAAGGATTTTCCCTCAGGAGACTATTCTGCTAATTGCCGTTACTGGCTATATCTTATAGAATCGTCATCAAAATCCCCTGATACAAAAAGAAAGAATCAGCTATTAGAGGAACTTTGTTTTTACAATCCTGAATCTGCCTATACTTTAAAACTCCTTGATGAAGAAACAGATATTGATAATCTTAAAAACAGATATGATGCTGCAAAAAAAGAAAAGAATTCAAAAAAAATGCTGCTCTTTCATACCTGTATTTTTTTGAAAGAGGGATACAACAGGGATTGGGAAAAACGAATAGATGATTTTGACAAAAACATCACAGAGCCATATAAAAATCTCTACAACCGCATTTATTCCTCTGATTTAAAAAGCACTTATAAAAATAAGATAGTTGGACTTGAAAAATATTTTAAAACAGGAAATATATCAGCAGTAAATAGAGAATTAAAATCAATTCCTGAAAATGATGAAGAAGCTGCTATTGACATTGCCCTTGCCATGGCGCTATTTTCCTCAAAATACGAACATTATAACTACAGCACCCATTATGGGTTCAGGCTTCTTAATCTCCTGAATATTAAGGAAAACACAGCATTGATGCCAAAAGAACTGGCTGAAATAATCTATCCCAGATCATTCCAGGACTGTGTTCAAAAAGAAAGTGCAGCATATAAAGTTCCGGAGTTTACCATATATAGTATGATCAAGGCTGAATCAAACTACATTCCTGAAGCAGTATCACCAGTTGGTGCTACTGGGCTAATGCAGCTAATGCCTGCTACAGCTGCAGGAATTGCAAAACAGCTAAGAATCACAGGCTATGATCTCAAAGACCCCTGTACTTCAATCAAATTCGGTGCAAACTATATATCCTGGCTTAGCAAAATGTATAATGGAAAAATAGAATATATAGTTTCCGGTTATAATGCAGGCCCGGGAAATGTTAATAACTGGATTGAGCGCTTTAAATCACATAACATTGATTACTTTACTGAATTTACTCCCTTTGCTGAAACAAGAGGATATATTTACAGAACAATTAAATTTTCCATACAGTATAAATCTATTTACAGGTAAGCTTATACAGAAATGTTAAAATATATTTTAATAATAATTTTATCCCATGTATCCCTATATGCTAACAGCACAATAGGTGAGATTGTCCAAACCAGTCATAAAATTATTATTAATAACGAATATGAAAATAAAGATTACACCAGAAATAATAAGTTCATTTACCCTGGTGACAATATACTCTGTGCCAAAGGATCTTACACAAAGATTTTACTCCACGATGGTACAGGAATTGAAGTAAAAGGGATGGCGAGCTTTCAGATAAACAGCATCCGCATTAAAGAACAGAATCTGCCTGCTTCAATAAAAGCTCAATATGGAACATTCATTATAAGCCAAAGCAACAGCTTCCTTGATACATCCCTTATATTTGAAACTCCATCTGCAATAATAAAAACTGTCAATGCCTCAATCTTTATACTGGCAGGTACTGAAGAAACAGGTACAATGGTTTACAAAAATAAGGCAGGAGTTGCAAGCTCAACCCCCTTTATCAAAAAAGCTATAATTCTTAAAGAAGGGGAGGAATCCTTTATTAAAAATGAATCTCCGCCCTCTTATCCAAAAAAAATTTCTGTATTTTTACGAGGCTCCTGGCTTTCCAAAAACCAGCTTGCACAAAATGGGAAGCAGATTATTAAACAGAATCAGGATAGCAGCATAATAGACTGGGTATTCAAAAACCGGAATTGATCAAAACTATGCACTTAAATTACAGATTATTTCTTTATTTTCTTCTAATTTCTTTATCATTTGTTTGTATTTCCTGCGGAAGATCTGCTTTAGACTCTGGCAATAATTATAAAATAAAAAATAAAATTAATGCCTCAGTAAGCCTATATTCATCAAACAACTGGGAAGATCGTGAAAAAGCTGTTATAGATCTTTACTATTACAAAAACTCCATTTATTCAAGAGACATTCTCCAGTTTTTCCTAAAAGCATCTGAAGACAGACACTCTGCTGTGCGAATTAAGGCAGTAAACGGCCTTCATCTAATGCCGGATCCAGCTGCTCTTGAACGCTTACGAGTTATGGCCAGGGAAGATCCTAAAACTAATGTTAAATGGCACGCAATTCAGGCACTTGCTGATTACAGAATAAAAGAAAATGAAGAGCTTTTTGTTGCAAGCTTTAAAAGCAGCGACTGGCTAATAAGAGAAGCAGCAATAATTGGATTGCTTAAAATAAACAACCCTGAATCTCAAACAAAGAACATATTGCTAATAAAGAACGGGCTTAATGACCCTGTAATATCAGTAAGGCTTGCTACACTAGAAAATCTGGAATTAAAAAGTGAACTTTTTTATCCAGACATTACAAAAATCATAAATGATCAACAAAACAGCCATTCCATTTTAAAGGCTGCCTTGTCTGCAATTAAAGGATATAGACTTGATTATACTACCAGAGACAAATTAATTACTCTTCTTACTCACTATGAAAGCGAAATAAGAATCAAAGCTTTTAGAGCTTTGAAGGAAGAGCCCCTGGAATAACATATTGATAATATAATCAAACCCCGGAACATTATAAAAAAATAAAAAAAACGAATAACATAGTATTTTAATTGAATGAATTTAATAGACTCTAATAAATGGATGAAGTCAAGATAAATTATATATATTAGAACAAATTATTATCAGAAACCATACTATTTATACTGGAGTAAATATGATATTTGATGCAGCATTATTAAAAGTTAAGAATTTGGAATCAATCAGGCAAAAGCTATGCGGTCTTTACATACTTGAGAGAAATGTCATACTTTTTTCAAGAGCAGGAATAAAGAAAATTTATATCCAGATACCTGATGATTGTATAAATTTTTACGAGAAAAAAATTTCAAAATATTTGAAGCAAATAGAATCAGATATTATCATCAATCCTGAAACAGTTGATAATAAGAAAATTCTGCAGGTTCAATCAAATATATTTATTCAGCAGCACTATATACAGGATGAGAAATTTTTTATCAACCAGGGGGAGTTTTACTCAACAAAAGATCACGATGATCTTTTTTTAATCAACACCCCGGATGATGTAAAAAAAGCTGAAAAACTACTATCCAGATATATAATCGAAAATACTGGTGGATTTATTGCCCAAAAAATCAATAAACGCATATCAATACCAATAAGCCTGCAACTCTCAAAAACCCGAATACATCCCAACTATCTCACAGTCTTAAATATGATAATTGGATTTTTAAGCTCATTTTTTGTATTTTTATGCGCTTCCTATAACTATTCACCAGCCCAGATTTATGGTTTTATGATATTAGGAGGATTTTTATTTCAGGCAGCTTCAGTGCTTGATGGAGTTGACGGAGAAGTTGCAAAATTTACACTTAAAGTATCTAAACTGGGCGGATGGCTGGATACATTCAGTGATAATATGACCCTGCTATTATTTTTGACAGCCACATCCTATCTTTACTATTTTACTATGGGTGGGATGATTTCAATCATAACAATTCTTATGTTATTTACAGGTCTGATTGTAATGCTTGCTGTAATGATTCATTACCTTTCAAAATACAGCAATTCAGGATCACTGGTGGCCTATGATAGAGAATTTCTTCAAAAGCTTCCTGCAAATGACAGGCTGGTTTCATTTGCTCTTAAAACAAAATACATAACAAAAAAAGAGATGTTTTCTATTATTTTCTTTATTACAGCCTTTACCGGTCATCTTTATTTAATAATACCTGCAACTACATTTGTACTTCTTGCAGGAGCAGTTATTCTTACAACTATTCATTTAAGATATATTGGGTCATTTAAACCAAAAAACACTCGTTAAGAGCAAAAGCAGGTATTAATTATTTTTCTGGGTTTTCCTGTGATCAATATGAATTACTTTAACCTGACGTTTTTTGATCTTGGGAGCTCCCTCTGGATTGTATTTTTCCTGTACCTCATCAATGCGGTGAGTAACCAGCATACGTGCTGCCTGTTCTGCCTTATTAAGCACATCAATGAGCAAAAGATTTTCTTCAAAAGTAAAATCCTGAAGAAGATAATCCTCCATAGCAACACCTTCAGGACAGCCGCCAACTCCAACTCTAACCTTGGCAAACTTGTCCGACTTTAATGCAACAGCCATTGAATCAACTCCGGAATGGGAAAGATCTGAGTTTATATAATCAACACGCAGTTCACCAAGCTCCAGAGAAGAATCCTCAACAATACAAAAAACATCCTTAACATTTATACGCAAAAATGAGGCAATATAAAGAACAGACTCACCTATAAGATTTACAAAGGTTTGAGGCTTTAGAAGAACCACATCTTTTTTGCTAATTTTTCCACGGCCAATTATTGATTTTTTTTTCTTAACCCGAACTTCAATATTCTCATTATTTGCCAAAATATCAATTACTTTAAAACCGATATTTTGCCTGTTATTAGCGAACTTCTCACCCGGATTCCCAAAACCTACTATTAATTTCAATGAAAAAGCTCCTTAAAAAACTTTATTTCTTCAATTAAAGTTAGACAACACTAAAGAAATAAAGTTTCATTTAATTTCTGACATTTTCAGAAAAATTTTTCTATTTCTCCTCAACTGCTTCAGCAGCAGTTTCATCTTCTTCTGTTGTTTCTTCACCTGCTTCTTCTTCAAGCTCTTCTTCAGGCTCTTCTATAGCACGGGGCAGATCAACCGCAGCAACAATATTCTCAAGAGTTGTGAGTATTTCCACATCATCGCTTATTTCAAGCTCACCAACAGTGATAAGCTCACCCATCTCCATTTTTGAAATATCAACTATTATCTTTTCAGGCAGATGCCCTGGTAGACACTGAACAAAAATCTCTCTTTCACCATGGATAAAAACACCACCGGATTTTATTCCAATGGGAGTACCTACAAGCTCTATAGGAATATTTGTTTTAATCTTTTCACCCTTTGTTACTTTAAAAAGGTCAAGGTGAAGAATAGCCCCTGTAACAGGATCTATTTGAGCATCCTTGATAAAGGCCATATCATCGTCATTCTTTCCTGCTATATCAATACTAAAAATAATACTTTCTGAAATAGTTCCTTTAAAAAGATTAAAAAAATCTTTATTTTTAATTTTTATAGCTTCGGATTTACCATGAGAATAAACAACAGCGGGTATAAATCCATCTGCACGAAGCCTGTTATTATTATTTTTTCCAACTAACTCTCTAGGCTCTGCTGCTAAACGCTTTCCATTCATTTTATTTTGACCCCTTACTTTAATATCAACTCAGATTTAATTAAATATTTATACAAAAAGAGAACTAACTGATTCTCCATTATGAATCCTTCTTATTGCCTCGCCAAACAATGGGGCAATTGATAAAACTTTCATATTAGGCAGTACTTTTTTCCCCGCAAGAGGGATAGAATTGGTAAATATTATTTCCTTAAACAAGGCTTTTTCAAGCTCATCTACTGCTGCATCAGAAAACACTGGATGTGAAAAAAGACAATAAACATCAAGAGCTCCCATCTCTTTCAATGCCAAGGCAGCCTTTGTAATGGAACCTGCTGTATCAACAATATCATCTATAAGAATACAGTCTTTTCCCTCCACCTCTCCAATTACATTCATCACATCTGAAACATTTGGCTCAGGTCTTCTTTTGTCAATTATGGCAAGCCCTGCGTCCAGCCTTTTTGCAAGGAATCTTGCCCTGTCAGCACCACCTGAATCAGGGGATACAACAACCACATTGTTAAGTTTAAGGCTTTTTATATAGTCTATAGCAATTGGAGAAGCATAAAGATTATCCACTGGTATATCGAAAAATCCCTGAATCTGATCAGCATGAAGATCCATAGTAAGAACCCTGTCAGCACCAGTTACCTGTATTATATTTGACACAACCTTTGCAGAAATTGGAACCCTGGGCTCTACTTTCCTGTCCTGTCTGGCATATCCAAAATAGGGAATAACTGCTGTTATTCTTGATGCAGATGCCCGTAAAGCAGCATCCATCATAAGAAGCATTTCCATGATATTGTCATTTGAAGGATTGCATGTTGACTGTATAATAAAAACATCGTGTGCCCTTACATTATCTTTAATCTTAACAGAAATTTCTCCATCCTTAAAGAGCTTTACTTCCATGCCTGAAAGCTTTGTGCCAAGATATGTGGCAATCTCCTCTGCCAGAGGACGATTTGAGCTGCCGGAAAATATCTTCAGAGGACTATTATTCATTGATTTTGTTCCCGTTTTAAGACGAAATGCTCCTTTCAAGTTCAAGCAATTCCTCTCTTGTATTTATTCCCCTACCCTCCTGACTGTGAGAAAGAAGGCTGGTTTTTATATTATATCCCTTGCTAACCATATATGATAAAACATCAGGAAGGTAATACTCGCCCTGTGCATTATCAGTTGTAACATTTTTAAGCCCTTTAAAAAGAAGTGAACTTTTAAAAAGATAGGTACCACTGTTTACTTCTTTTATCTTTCTCACCTCTTCTGATGCATCCTTTTCTTCAACAATAGAAACAAAGGCACCAGTTGAATCTTTAACAATTCTTCCATAGCCGTGAGGATCATCCTGCATCATTGTCAGCACAACAGCCCCTGTCATATCCCCCTCCCCTTTGCTTATAATATCACGAAAAGTAGAAGGCTTTATCAAAGGAACATCACCACAGGCTACTACTATATCTCCATTGTAATCCTTAAAATAATCTTCAGCCTGCATTACCGCATGTCCTGTACCAAGCTGCTCATGCTGCCATGCATAGCTAACCCTATTGCCAAGCCGCGAAATAACTTCATCTCCCCTGTAACCCACAACAACCAGTATATCATAAATCCCTGCTGAATTTAAACTGTCAACAACATGCTCGATCAGGGATTTTCCATTAAGAAGATGAAGAACCTTTGGAAGTTCTGACTGCATACGAACTCCCTTTCCTCCGGCAAGAACAATTGAAGAGATTTTTTTAATTATATATCTCCTGAATTGAAAAAATATTCTCTGAGGCGCAAGGATTCGAACCTTGGAATGCCGAGACCAAAACCCGGTGCCTTACCACTTGGCGACGCCTCAATTTAAGGAATTAACCTAAAAACAACGCGTAAAACACTGTCACATTTCCCAATAACCGGCTATATTGTCAATCATAAAACAGCCGGAATCAGGAATTTTGAAAAAAAACACCTGTTATTTTTACTTTCAAAATAATGAAAAGCATCCATACAGGACTTTTCATCTGAAAAAACTCCAAAAACCGTAGAGCCACTGCCTGTCATTAAGGCAAACTCTGCTCCTGCATCATAGAGGCTGTTTTTTAACAATCCTAGTTGAGGATACTCTATAAAAACAGGGATTTCAAAATCATTCATAAAAATTTTATTCCAAAAAGGTATACCCTTTTCTAAAGCAGATATAATTTCCTCTTTTTTTGATTTACAATAATTGCTGCTCCCATGGGATAAATTCCGGTTTAACAGCCCATAGGCGTATCCTGTATTAATCTCTACTCCATTATTTATTAAAAGAACAAAATCTGCAAGCGCCTTATTCACAGGTACTACTTTTTCTCCTTTCATCTCAACAAAGGCAAGCCCACCACTGAGACAAAAAGGAACATCTGATCCTGTTTCAATAGCAGATTTACTCAATATACCTTCAATTTCAGGTTTAACAACACTGTGAACAGCCCTTAAAGCAGCAGCAGCATCACTACTGCCACCAGCAAGCCCTGCACCATGTGGAATATTTTTCTCAACCACAAAATGCAGCTTTCCGCTTAATCCTGCATTTTTAAGATAATTTCTCACTGCAACTGTAATAAGATTATCATTAACATCAATAGAATCAAGTATATGGCTAAATGTTCCTCCCCCGTTTTCTATTTTTATTTCAGGGGGGGTTTCATCTTTGACAAGATCATAATATTCCAGTATTACAAGATCATGCAGATCAAGCCCTGCCATAAGGCTGAATAAATTATGATAACCATCTTCTCTTTTGTTTAATACATCAAGATGAAGATTTATTTTAGCTCCAGCCTTTTCAACTATTGTGTACATTAGTTTTTTATAACCACTAAAACAGTAAATTGTCAAGCAAATTACACCTGAGAACATTCTTTTTTGAGACCTCACCCTCCTAACCTCCCTCATTCAACACTTACTTTGAACCTTACCCCCTAAATCCCCCATTGGGGGACTTTTAAATTGCTGTTTATGTTTATACTTTTTTTATATTAAATATAAAAAGGGTCACTAAAAAAAATAAAACAAGTTAATCAGCCCTCTATAAGGGGGCGGCGGCCAAGGATTTCCTAAAGAAAAAATTTCATTCCGCCGGGGGTTTGGCGACTTTTTTGTTTATTAATAATTGTGGGAACAAGTGGGACTTGCGGGGAAGAGGGTTAGGGAGATGGGGTCTTGAAACCAAAGTAGGGTCAGAGCAACTTCCTTAAAGCTTTACAGAAAATTCAGGATTAATCTGACTGAATTAATTTTATTCATAATAATATTTAACTTGAAATAAAAAAAGAAAAGATTTTAAAATAAATAAAAATTACTCTGGCAGGTAAAAGAAATTGGATTACTCAATAATTTTCATCGCCTTTTTTGCTCTTATAGCATCAATATATGTTATAATTAGAAACATATTCAAAAAGAACCATATCTTTCTCAATCTGCTTCTGGTAATTTTTTCAGCTATTCTGGCTCTTCTTTTTTCAACAATTGTTCTGATAAATACAAACCTTTTCCCTGAATACAATTCCCTTTTTATGAACCTTTTTATTTTTATACCTGTTCCAGCATTAGCAGTTTTTTTCTGCATTGCTGCTTTATATCCAGGGGAAAGCTCATCTAAAACAATGCCTCTTTTTGCCTTTGCATTAATAATTTCTATTGTTGACTATATACTTATCTTTAATGCCCCCTTATTTATTTATGCAGGGCTTCTTTTAAATATTGAACTTATACCAATAATACAGCTGTCATTGCTTTTATTTTTTATAATCTTAATTCCAGCTATAATCCTTTATAAAACAAAAAAAACACAATACCTTAGAATAGAAAATACGCTTAAAGATCTGCTTGCAGGTCTGATTATAATCTACATAACAGGATGTGCAATCTATGCCTGGGGAGCCTTTTTTCTTAAAACAGAGCTTATTAAAAATCCGGCAATATCAATTCCTCCACTTTTGTTGCTCCTTGTCAGTCATCATATTGTTTATAATCTGAAAAAAAGCAACCTTCGCCAATACTACATTGACTCAATAGTAGCAGTTTCAACCTTTATTATGCTAATTATACCGCTTTATTTTTTTCTAAAGATGGAACAAAAAATAACAATTTTGCAGGATATTCATTTTGCAATCAAAGGAACTTTTGTATTTATTATAATGCTTCTTTTATACAGAGCAACAGCATCATTAAGAAACAAAATTCGTTACAAAAAAAATTCTCTCCTCGTTGATAAGGTTAATCAGATTCTCATGTCTGTTGATGATATTAAACATTTTTCCAACACAGAAAATTTCTGGAATACCCTGACCAATGACAGTATTGCAGGATTAAAAGATATAATGGGCGTTACAGGAGTCTATTTTTTCCTTCCAAGCAGAAAAGATGGAGGCTATAATTACACCTTTGGATACGGGTCAGAGCTAACATCTTCATTTTTCAGCTTTGATAACAAAATTTCCCTCTTCCTTTCATCAATTGATGAGATTTTTGAAAAATCATATCTTGTAACAGATAAAGATGTTAATCCACCTGAAGAGATTCTTGATTTTTTTAACAAAAATAATATTGAAATAGCCATGTCATTCAAAGGCATGTCTGACAGTATTCTAGGCTTTCTGCTCCTGGGAAAACTCAACAACAATGAACCATATACTACAGAGCATATTTCTGCATTTGAAATGTATAAAATAAAACTACAAAATCTTTTAATCACAGGTCTCATTCTTGATGAAGTTACAACAGAACAGGTTGAAGAGCATGACAACATTGTTGTGAAAACCATAAAAAAAAGAATAATGCCCCTTGAAATGCCTGTTATTGAAAACATCAGGATTAGCTCTTTAAACCTTGACAATTCACCAAATGGCGGCGACTATTTTGATTCAGTAAAAATTGCAAAGGATAAAATCTCTATTTTTATTTCTGATCTGGACTACTCAGGCATTGATTCAGCTCTTATGGGTCTGGAGCTTTTTTCTGTTTTTCACACAAGATCCTTTATTTTCAACTCTCCTGAAAGAGTCCTGAACATGATGAACCAGGTAATTAAAACCTCCCGCATTACATCAAAAACTGTACGCGCAGCCTGTACAATTATTACATCAGAAGGAGATTTGCTTTACTCCGGTGCATCTTTTAGCCCCCTCATTATCTATGACACAGACAGAAATGAATTCATTGAAATTGACTCTACAGGGCTTCCCCTTGGTTCCAATATGGATACCAGATACCAGCTTACAACAGGCAAATTAAGGGACAATTCTATTGGACTTATTTTTTCAAAAGGCCTTTTGTCAACCCGGAATAATGAAGGTGAATTTTTCACCCTGGGTATGGTAAAGGAGGTAATAGTTAAATTTTCCAGAGAAACTCCTGCTATAATAACAAGGGAAATTTTTGAAAAATTCCAAACTTTTACAGACAACAGAAAACAGTTAGAAGATATTTCTGTTATTATATTCAAAAAGGTTAAAACAGATGGATAAAGCAGCACAGCAATTTCTGGAAGCTGTATCAAAGTATAAAAATATTGCTCTTTACATCCCTGGCTCACCTGACCCTGATGCAATTGCTTCAGCATATGGCATAAAAATTTTGTTAAAAAAAAATTCCATTAATTCAGATATCTTTGCTGAAACAAGGCTTTCCCTTC
>CAYTLM010000039.1:0-13512 GCA_964438485.1 uncultured Leptospirales bacterium
GAGCAGATGGATGTGCTTAGAACATTAAAAAAACATTTTGATCCAAACAATATCATGAATCCTGGGGGACAGCTTGGCCTTGATAACAAAGGCAAGGACTGGCGCAAAATAAAATAAATTTTTAATCATGAGGAATCAATGGCTCCTAAAAAATTTTATGCTGTAAAACGCGGCCGCAAACCAGGAATATACTTTAACTGGCCAGATGCAAAAGCTGAGGTAGAGGGCTTTCAAGGCGCTGTATATAAAGGTTTCGTAAGTCTTAAAGATGCTGAGGAGTGGCTCAACTCTGCATCCTTTAACACTTCACAGGCTAAAAACAGCCAGCCCCCTCCCCCTGTTTCAAATACAGATGGCGTAACCATCTATACAGATGGAGGTTCCCTTGGAAACCCTGGTCCTGGAGGCTATGGTGCAGTGATTCTTTATAATAATGAAAAAAAAGAAATTTCCGGCGGCTTCCGGGTGACTACAAACAATAGAATGGAGCTTATGGGCGTAATTGCAGCATTAAGAGAACTAAAACAAAAAGACAAACCAGTAACAATATACAGCGATTCAAGCTATGTGGTAAATGGTATAAACAAGGGCTGGGCTAAAAGCTGGGAAAAAAACAACTGGATCAAAAGCAACAAAGAACCTGCTATTAATCCTGATCTATGGAGCGAACTCCTTGATCTTATTAAACCATTAAATATATCCTTTGTCTGGGTAAAGGGACACGCGGGTAACCCCTTAAATGAAAGATGCGATGAGCTGGCAAAATCATCAGCTTCAAAAAGCAACCTCCCTGTTGACAAGGGCTACATTCATAAAAAATAAACCATACTAATCAATATTAAGCTGATCCTGAATATAGATCAGCTTAATATTTTTATTTACATACTAATGCTTTTTTACATCATAGAGGCTGCACTTGCCTGTCATTAAAAACTTAACTCCTTCATCAAGCCCATCAAGTGTAAGCTCAAACATGGGAAAAACACTCCTTATCATCCTTATTGAATGGACATATTCCCATGACCTCTTAGGAAGAGGATTAAGCCATATAACATCCTTAAACTTTTCCTTCAGCCTCTGCATCCATACAATACCTGGTGTTTCATTATAATACCAGTAATCAATAGCCCCATTAGCCCAGGTCAGCTCAGATGGAGCCATTTCCGCATCACCGATAATTATTACCTTATAATCTGAATCTTCGCTCTTAAGCATATCCAGTGTTGAAATAGACTTGTTCCTTTCCATATCAGTCCATAAATCCTGATAAAAACAGTTATGAAAATAATAATGCTTAAACCTGCTTATTTGTGAAGAAGCAGCAGAAAAAAGTCTTTCAGCCAGTTCAGAAAAAGGTGTCATGGAGCCACCCACGTCCATAAGAAGCATAACCTTGGAACTCTTCTTTTCCTTTGTTTCCCAGACAAGCTCAATTTCACCTGCGTTTTTACAGGTCTCATCTATAGTCTTTTTAAGATCAAGTTTTTCACCCTGTCCCATGGGCAAAAGCGATCTAAGGTGAGAAAGTGCCACTCTCATCTGCCTGGTATCAAGGGTAATATCACTTGAATAATTCCGAAAGGTCCGCTTTTCCGCAATCTGCACAGCTCTTTTGTGCCTTGACTCACCCTGCCCTATTCTAATACCTGCAGGATTATATCCCCATGCTCCCTGAGTTGAACGGCCTCCAGTTCCTATGGCTTTATTGCCACCAACATGATCTTTATAATGCCCCTGTTTCATCTGCTCTTCAAAATTTTTAAGAATCTGATCCAGGTTAAGCTGCTCAATCTGCTTTTTTTCCTCTTCAGACAGATGAAGCTCCTTTACCTTTTTAAGACCTGCAAGTATTTCATCCAGCATCTCATCTGTGGTATTGATACCCTCAAATGTATCAAGGAAAGCCATGTCATATCTGTCATACATAATCTCATTTTTAACAAGAATAGATCTAGCCATATGATAAAAAGATGTAAGGCTGGAATCATTGAGATTTAGCATCAAAGCTTCATGAAGGGTAAGCCATTCATGAATTGATACAGGCACTCCCCTTGATTTTAGATTAAAGAAAAAATTAATAAACATCCCTGGTCCTCATACTGGAACTATAGGCATAATGGGACTTCCCTGACTTTTGAACAAGATCAATATCCTCGGATTTTTTAAGAAGCGTTCCCAAAAATGGAATTTCACTTTCAATTTTTTTAGCAGGAATACCTCCAATCTGCAAGGCCTGAAGCCAGTCAATAAGCTCACTTGTTGAAGGTTTTTTTCTAAGCATATCAAATTCTCTTATCCAGTAGAATTTTTTTAATGCTTCCCTGAGTAATTTTTTTTCTATTTCCGGAAAGTGTACGCGAACAATTTCCTCCATAAGTTCCTGATCAGGGAATTCAATATAATGGAAAATACATCTTCTCAAAAAAGGATCAGGAAGCTCCTTTTCACTGTTGGATGTTATTATAATAATAGGACGGGTTTTTGCTTTTATTGTTTCTTTGGTTTCAGGAATATAAAAACTCATTTCATCCAGTTCATTTAACAGGTCATTCGGAAATTCTATATCTGCCTTGTCTATTTCATCTATTAATAAAACCACCTGCTCTTCGGCACTGAATGCCTCACCAAGCTTGCCAAGCTTGATATATCTTTTTATATCAGAAATATCATGATCACCAAAACGGGCGTCATTAAGCCTTTGTACTGTGTCATATACAAAAAGACCTTCCTGGGCCTTTGTTGTAGATTTAATATTCCAGATAAAAAAATCTTTACCAAGGCCTTTTGCAATAGCATGAGCAAGAAGGGTTTTTCCAGTACCAGGTTCACCCTTTACAATAAGAGGCCTTTGAAGTGCTATGGAAACATTCACATTATCCCTTAAATCCTTTGATATGATATAATCATCTGTGCCTTTAAAATAATTCATATATTCCACCTTTAATTTTCATAAGTTTATTTTAACTCTATAAAACAATTATTTTAAAATGGGTAATATTAGCAAGTAATTAATTTAGAAGATAGGGGGCAGATCGGATGACGCTCTTTGGCAAATATCAATCTCAATGCATTGTATCATTTTCTGAAGGATAGAAGTGTCTCCTTGCCCATTCAAGCTGCTTCTTCTCATCAGGGGTAAGAGAGCTCATCCCTCCTCTGGCAATTTTCTCCAGAGAGCTATCAATAATTTTTTTTGCTTTAATGCGGGTGTTAATTTCATTCTGTTTTTTCTTTAACTGTCGCTTTCTTTCAAAATCACCAAGAATAGACCTTTTTCCCTTTGCTGATGAAAATCCCCTTGAGCGCATTATTTTAAAAAGAAAAAAACCACATATCAATCCACCCAAATGCCCTATATGACTAATTCCGGCCCCTGCTCCTGAAGCGCTTGACAATGTACCAAAAAATTCCATAACCCCAAAAGCAATAAGAAGATATTTCATCTTAACAGGAAGAACAAAGTAAAGAAGAACCTCCCTGTTAGGCCAGGATATTCCATATGCAAGCAATATTGCATAAATTGCTCCTGAAGCACCTATTGTTACAGGTGAAGAACCATACCGGACAAAAATATAATAATTCATCATTGCAATAAAAAAACCAGCTCCAAGGCCGGAAAGCAGATAAAATTTTAAAAACTTCTTCTCTCCCAGGATGTTTTCAATTTCACCAGCAAACATCCACAAAGCTACGAGATTGAAAATTATATGAAGCCATCCTCCATGAAGAAACATATATGTAAAAGGCTGCCATAACATAAAATTTTTAGCAACCCCTGCATGGCTTAAACCAAAAACTGACTCTAAAAATCCAGGTGCAAAAAGTCCGCCAATCTGCTGAAAAATAAAAACAGCCCCATTGAACAGCATCAGTTTTTTTACTACAGGCGTAATTGGACCGCCAAATCTAAAACTTACATTTCTTTGATACATTATTATTTACCATTCCCAAGTTCATCAAAATACCTGATACGAATTTTATCAAACTCTTTTGCATGTTTCAAAAAAAGTGAAAAAAGGTAGGGATCAAATTTTCCCAATTCACCCTTCATTATTTCAACTGCTTCCTCATGGCTGAAAGCTCTTTTGTAGGGTCTCTCTGAAGTAAGTGCATCATATACATCTGCTATGGAAACCGCCCTTGCACTCAAAGGAATATTCTCTCCCTTAAGCCCTATGGGATAACCTGCACCATCCCACCTTTCATGATGAAAAAGAACTATGTCCATAGCCATATTTAAAAATGAATCAGACCCCAGATCATGTGATGCCTTTTTAAGGGCATTGTACCCGATTTGAGTATGGGCTTTCATCTTTTCAAACTCTTCAATAGAAAGCGACCCTTTTTTTAAAAGTATATCATCAGAAATTCCAACCTTGCCTATATCATGAAGTACAGAGGAGTCATATAGGTCCTTTAAAAATTGTCTGGTTATTTCAGCATGATCCTCCTCATATTTATAAAGCTGCATAAGCAACACAGAATAGTTCCTCATTCTTTCAAGATGATCGCCTGTTTCAAAATCCCTGGCCTCAACAATACTGCTAAGAGCAAATATTGTAGCTCTTTGAGTTTTGCGGATTTCCTCCGTTCTTTCCTTTACCTGCTTCTCCAGATTTATGGCATTATTTTCAATCTCCTTCATAAGCTCAGCGCGCTGCACACTCAGGGATATCTGGCCTGCAATAGACTCAACAAATGTAATATGATAATCCACAAAAGCTGATTTTTTTGATGAAATAAAAAAAAGAATACCTCTCACCTGCTCCCCTATCATCAAGGGTATAACAAGAATTGAGTTAATGCCATTGCTTAAAAAATCCTTTAAAACATCATCTCTCCTAATCTCTTTTACATAAACACCAAGATCCCTAATATTTACTATTTTAGCCCCTTTTGTAAAAATTGGACTCATAGTCAAAGTGGAAGCCAAAAACCTGTCCCTTTTACGTATAATACCATAAAAACAACTTTGGTTAAAAAAAACATTTTCCACACTAAGAAATGTATTTGTTTCATTCAAAAGACCAAGAACCATGCCATCAAAGGGGATAATTTTTTTTAAGGAAATATTAAGCATGCTAAAAATTTCTTCAGTACTCTTTCCACTATTAAGCATAGATATTATTTCATTAATTTTTTCAAGTAAAGTCTGATGACGGATTCTTTCCTCTCTTAATTTTTTGCTCTCCACAGCCCTTTTTATTGAATGCTCCAGGAGATCAATATCATCAATAGGCTTATATAAAAAATCATAGGCTCCTGACTTTAAAGCAGCAATTATATCATCATTAGTTCCATAACCAGTTAAAACAATTTTTGGAATTTCAGGAAAGTCGCTGGACATAGTCTCAAGGAGCTGCCGTCCACCTAAACGCGGCATTTGAAGATCAGTAAGCACAAGATCGTAAGATGACAACCTTAACATATCAAGTGCGGTACTGCCATCATTCGCTGTTTCAACATTATATCCAAAAACAGCCAGCTGCTTTTGAAGCACTTTTCTGACAAGGGGATCATCATCAACTATAAGTATATTTTGATCGTTTTTTATTTCTATATTCATTGCTTTTCCATTTAAGTTTTTTCATTTAAAATAGCCATTCCTGACAAAACCGATTGGCCATGCCACATCCAACAAATAAAAGCAATTATCAAAGACCTAAGATTCTATCAGCTCACATACTACGTCAACAAATTTTAATCCTATTACCTTATGTATATTAAACATATGTTAAAGTTTTTATTTTTTTCACAGAATTAATCATTTGTCATAATTTTTTATTGCCCTCAAAGTGCATTAAATTAATTAATGCTATAAGTTCAGCTATTCCTGAACACAAAGAAATTTATTAATTTTATTAATGGAAAGCATAATGTACAGTCAATACGACATAATAATTATAGGTGCAGGTCACGCTGGTGTTGAGGCTGCCCTTGCTTCAGCAAGGATGGGTCTTAACACATTAATAATTACAGGCAATCTGGATACAATTGCCCAGATGAGCTGCAACCCTGCAATTGGAGGACTTGCCAAGGGCCATCTTGTCAGGGAAATTGACGCCCTTGGCGGAGAAATGGCCAGAGCAATTGACCTTACAGGAATCCATTTTAAAATGCTCAACAAAAGCCGAGGCCCTGCTGTATGGGCTCCAAGGGCTCAGGCAGACAAAAAGGAATACCAGTTCAGATTAAAAGAGGTAATGGAAAACCAGCCAAATCTTCACATTATTCAGGATATTGTAGAAACAATAATCGTTGAAAACCACAAAGTAGCTGGTGTAAAAACCATAAGAGGAATGGAACATGCAGCATCAGCTGTGATAATCTGTACTGGAACTTTCCTCAAGGGGCTTATCCATATAGGCGAATACCAGGAAAAGGCAGGACGTATTGCAGACTTTTCATCTGAAGGATTATCCGACTCCCTTAAAAGCATGGGGCTTACAGTACAGCGCTTAAAAACAGGCACCCCTGCCAGGGTCAATTCCAGCTCCATTGATTTTAGCAAATGCACAGCACAGCATTCAGATGAAATACCCACACCCTTTTCCTATTGCACAGATAAAATTAACAGACCCCTTGTCCCCTGCTGGACAACCTACACTAACGAAAGAACCCATGAAATAATAAAAAAAAATATTCACAGATCACCCCTTTATTCCGGCAAAATCACAGGAATAGGAACAAGATACTGCCCATCCATTGAAGACAAGATTGTTAAATTTGCAGATAAAATAAAACATCAGCTTTTCCTTGAACCTGAAGGACTGCTTACCAATGAAATCTACATAAACGGATTCTCCTCATCCTTACCTGAGGAGATACAGCTTGAGATGATTAAGACAATCCCAGGACTGGAGAACGCACAGGTAATGAGACCAGCCTATGCTGTTGAGTATGATTTTGTACCCCCTGAGGAGCTATATGCAACTCTGGAAACAAAAAAGGTATCCGGTCTTTATCATGCAGGGCAGATTAATGGAACATCCGGGTATGAGGAAGCTGCAGCGCAGGGCCTTATTGCTGCAATCAATGCTGCAAAGAAGATAAAAGGTGAACGCCCCTTCACATTGGGAAGATCAGAGGCCTATGCAGGGGTACTTATTGATGATCTTATTACAAAAACAATAAATGAACCTTACAGACTTTTTACATCAAAAGCTGAACACAGGCTGCTCCTTAGACAGGACAATGCTGACAGACGCCTGATGAAATATGGTTATGAATGCGGACTAATACCCAAAGACAAATATAAAAACATGATCGAAAAGTACAAAGAAATCGATTCAAAGATCAATGATTATAAAAGCAAAACCATTTATGTTGACAATAAAATATTTGATATACTCAAAAAAGCAGACCCCGGCTTTGATACAAAAGGAAAAACAAGTGCTGACAAGCTTCTAAAAAGGCCAGGCATAACAATAAGGGAAATACACAAAATTTTGGGAGAAGACTTCAATGAAGTCTTATCACCCATCATTGAAATGGAAATCAAATATGAAGGTTACATCAAAAGGGACATGGAAAAAATAGAAAAAAAAGAAAGAATGGAAAACCGGCCAATTCCCGAAACAATTGATTACAACGCAATCCAGGGATTAAAAAACGAAGCCAGAGAAAAACTGGAAAAAATCAGACCCTCTACCATTGGACAGGCTTCCAGAATAGCGGGGGTTGACCCATCTGATATATCCATACTTCTTGTTTACCTTGAAGTAACAAAAAACAATAAAAACGAGGTTCCACGTGGAACAATTTGAAACGCTCTCTTCATCTATCACAAAAGCCCTGCCCCTATCAACAGAACAGACAAAAAAACTTGTCCTATATGCCTTATCAATCCACAAAGAGAATCAGAGATTCAACCTCACTGGGCACAAGTCCCCTGAGGAAATCATAAGCAACCTTATTATTAAAAGCATTGCTCCCGTAACAAAGCTTAATGTTCCACGTGGAACATTTTTTGCTGACCTTGGAACTGGTGCAGGAATCCCGGGCATACCTCTTGCTGTATTTATAAAAGAATCAAAAGGAATCCTTTTTGACTCAAATCATAAAAAAATAAACTTTATAAATACTGCATCCAGAGAATGTGATATAAGTAACATCAAGGGTGTAAGCTGTCGCATTGAAGAGGAAGGGAAAAAAGATCTGTACAGAGAAACCTTTGACTGGGTTTTTTCCAGGGCAATGGCAGATGTCTACATAGCATGTGAGCTAGGCGCCCCCCTTTTGAAAAAAGATGGATACCTTTTCCTTTATTCAAGAGATGTGGCGTTTGCTAAAAATCCCCATGTGGGAAAACACATCTCATCCCTGGGGCTGGAGCTAATTAAAAACGTCAACAATAGAGAAAAAGATTACAATGGCGAAGGTCTCCTTTTTAAAAAACAGCAAGAATGCCCTGCTCTTTTCCCCAGAAGAATGACTGCAATAAAAAGAGACAGAAAAAAGATAGCAGAATAATATATCAAGCATAAAGAATTATGTCTCATCCAGAAAAAGTAAAAATCATACCTCAAACCAGAGTCCCAGCCTGAAAACAATCCACTTTACCAGACATCCACAAGTTAAAAAGAAAAAATCACTTACCACAATTCATTTAATAATCATATGAATCAATAGTGTCGACAATAACAAAGAAAAGAAAAAATACGTAATCATTTATTAATCCCGAGAACAGCTATAATGAATAAAATTGAAATTGATTTTAATAAACTTGGAGGCATAATTCCTGTTGTAATTCAGGATGCTGCTGATGCACAGGTTCTTATGCTTGGCTTCATGAACAGGGAAGCATTTGAAAAAACAGTTGAAACCGGCTACGCTCACTTCTGGAGCAGATCAAGAAAACAGCTATGGATGAAGGGTGAAACATCCGGCCACACCCAGGCTGTGCAGGAGATACGAATTGACTGTGATAATGACACCCTTCTGATAAAGGTTATACAAAAAGGAGGCGCAGCTTGTCACATGGGATATAAAAGCTGTTTTTACAGGATTTTGAATGAAGACACAACAACAGTTGATGGAGAAAAGATATTCAATCCTGAAGATGTTTACTGACTGGAATTAAAACAAAGAGAGGAAACAATGGAACCGGGAAAGCTGGAACAAATTGAACCTGGGCTTCAAAAACTACCAAGGGGTGGATATCTCGCTGAAACACCTGCTGGATATATACAGTTTGGTGCTCCACCTGAAACAATAAAGGATACAATGGAACTTGAATCCGGGGTGCCGCAAATATTTGTCCTGGCAGATGAGATGTTCAGCTGGATAAAAGGAATAAGTGTGGGTGAAATAGAATTTCCCCTCTACTACAACTATTTTCTTAGAAACAGAAAAACCCTGATTATATGCAGAAAAAACCAGTTAAACAGAATAAAAAAAGTACTCCAGGAATCGATTTTTGGTCCCAGAACCTTTGATATAAAAGAGGACTATGATCCATTTGCAAAAAAAGAAACAATACCTGATATAAAATCTGAAATGAATTTTTTCAGAAAGAACAACCGTCTTTCCAATATGGTCAGCTTTGGAATTTTTGAAGAAAACCGCTATACATACAAAGGAGTCGAAATAAAAATCGACAAGGCAGGAGACTTTATACTCTCATGGAAAAAATCAAAACCCCTTGTAATTCCCGGAAAAATTAATTATAAACCCACATATCTCATTGGTGAACGCCTTGCAGAGCCATACGTCCCGCCCCTCTTTGGAGTAACATGCCTTGGCCCAAGCCATGGATTTGATCCAGAGGAAAACACATCAGGCTTTATAATATGGCTTAATCATCAAGGAATCATGGTTGACCCTCCTGTAAACTCAACAGAGTGGCTTGAGGACTCAAATGTAAGCCCTAAATTTATAGACAGCATAATCCTTACACATTGTCACGCAGATCACGACGCAGGAACTTTCCAGAAAATACTCGAAGGCGGCAGAGTTTCAGTATATACAACAAAAACAGTTATGATGAGTTTTTTGCGAAAATATTCTGCACTTAGCAATGTAAAAACAGACTACCTGGTAAAGCTTTTCAATTTTCATCCTGTTAAAATAGACAGCCCTGTTTATATAAATGGGGGAAAATTTGAAATGTTTTATACCCTGCACTCAATTCCAACAATAGGATTTAAAATGGAATTTCAGGATCAATCCTTTGTTTACTCCTCTGACCATAACAATGATCCAAATATACATAAAGAACTTCATGACAAAGGTATAATAAGTAAAGAGAGATACAAGGAGCTGAAAAATTTCCCCTGGGATTCCAAGGTTATTTACCATGAATCAGGCATCCCTCCCCTTCACACACCAATTAAATATCTGCAATCATTGCCTGAAGAAATAAAAAAAAGAACAGTTGTATATCACATAGCAAAAAAAGACTTTCCGGGAAAAACATGCCTAGGGCTTGCACAGTTTGGAATGGAGCATACCCTTTATTTTAAAACCAGACCCCCTCTTTTTGAAGAAGCTGCGAAAATACTCAGTGTATTCAAAAGGCTGGATTTCATGAATGATATGCCAGCTTATAAATCACAGGAGCTTCTTGACATAGTAGAAATAAAGGAATTTAAAAAAGGAGAAAAGCTTATAAATAAAGGATCAGCAGGTAATGAGTTTTATATCATATATGCAGGAAACATTTCAGTGGATAGTGGCGGACTATCAAGAAACAAAATATACGGTCCCTACGATTACTTTGGAGAAGTTGCTTTAATCACGAAACAAAAAAGGGCAGCAGATGTTTATGCAGAAACTGATGTAATCCTTTTTACCATAGAAAAAGATAAATTTCTCAATTTTATTACAGGAACAGAATTTGAAAAAATATTGATGAAAGTAGCTAATATTCGCAGCAGTGAAACATGGAATCTGTTGTTAATGAACAATTTTTTTCGCTACTGTAATTCAACTCAAATCACATGGCTTGAATCAATGTTTATACCCTATGAAATAACAGCTCCTGGCAAGATTATAAATGAAGGTGAAAAATTTGACAAAGTTTATATTATAAGGGAAGGTACGGTTCAGGTTTCTGAAAAGAAAAAGCATGTTGCCACACTTGGAAAAGGGGACTTTGTTGGATCTCTTGATCGGCTATACAAGAACCTCCCTGAAAGATACACCTTTTCTGTATCAGAGCCTCTATCTCTTTACGCTATGGACAAAAAAGAAATTCGTGTATTTCTTGACAAAAATCCGGGACTTATAATGAAGTTTTCCAACAACATACCGGAAAAGGGTAATGATTAAAAAAATAGCAATAAATTTCAGACCAGATGATGAAGGCTCAATCCCTATAATTAAAAACATCTGCCGCATAGCTGATCAGCATCAGATGAAAGTAATGCTTCCAGATTATACTATTTTGAAAAAAAACAATATGGAAGCCCGCATTGTAAAGCAGGATGAATACAGAGACAACCCTGATCTGATAATATCCATAGGCGGTGATGGAACCTTTTTAAGAAGTGCCAGAATGTTTATTCACAGCAACAGTCCCATATTTGGAATTAACAGAGGCAGACTTGGATTTATGACTGAGTTTAATCCTGAAGAATATGAAATTCATCTTAACAGGATCTTTGAAGGAAAATATAAAATTTCTGAAAAAAGTGTAATGGAAGCAGTTTTAAATTCAGGAGAAGAGAATACTCCATCCTATTTTATTAATGATGCTGTAATTTCAAAAGGGGCATTTTCACGGGCTATTGTAACAGAACTATTTGTTAATGATATTTTTTTTAACAGATTTTCAGGAGACGGGCTTATTATTTCAACTGCAACAGGATCAACAGCATACTCCCTTTCCGCAGGGGGCCCTATCATTTCACCAGATACAAAAGATATATGCATTATCAATCCTGTCTGCCCCCACTCCCTGGCAACAAGGCCTGTTGTAATACCCGCCTCTTCAATAATCAAGGCGCGCATACTTTCAGATGTTAAAAATTTATTATTGACAATTGATGGTCAGGAAGCTATCAAATTCTCCTGTGGTGATGAAATCATTTTTAAAAAATCTGATAAAAGAATCAATCTGATTGTACACCCGGAAAAGGACTTCTACCTTATACTAAGAGAAAAATTAAACTGGGGAAAAGATTACTAGGCTCCAGAAAAAAGGAAAATCCATGCTTCTTGATCTCAAAATAAAAAACTTCGTAATAATAGACAGCCTTGCAATTAATTTCAGCAAAGGCCTTAATATACTATCTGGTGAAACAGGCGCTGGTAAATCTATTCTTATTGATGCGCTTTCAGGCATAATGGGCGACAAAGTAAGTGCAGACATGATACGAACAGGATATGAAAGCGCTACCCTTGAAGCTGTCTTTGATATAACAGGAAATGAAGAAATAAAAAAAATACTCAATGAAGCTGGTATAGACTCTGAAGATGATCTCCTCATTATAAAACGTGAATTTTTTACAAATGGCAAGGGCAGATGCTTTGCCAACTCCTCAAATATCCCTGTAACAAAACTTAAAGAAATCTCTGAAAACCTTATAGATATACATGGTCAAAACGAGCATCAGAATATTATTAAAGTATCAAAACACAGGGAACTGCTTGACAGCTTTGGGAAACTGCAAAATGAAGTTGCAAAGGTAAAGGAGCTGCACGAAACACTTAACTCAATACGAAATAAAATAAATTCATTTGAAATTGACGAAAGAGAAAAAGCACGGCGTATTGAATTTAATACATTTTCAATAAAAGAAATTGAATCAGCAGCTCTTAAACCCGGAGAGGAAGAGGAGCTTAAAACTGAATCAAATCTCCTGGCCAATTCAGAAAAACTTTTTCTGGAAATAAATGAAGCATCATCAATGATGAATGGTGACTCAGGTGTAATTAGAAATCTTAAAAAAGCAGAAACAAGCCTATCCAAAATATCTGACCTGGATACAAATATAACCTCAATTCTTGACTCTATACGAGAGTCTCTTTATTCGTTAGAAGATGTTTCAGCAAGTCTGAGAGATTACAAAGAAAACGTGAATTTTTCACCAGAAAGAATAAACCAGATTGAAGGGCGGCTTAGCCTTATACAAACGCTTAAAAAAAAGTATGGAAACTCTATTGAAGAAATTCTGGCATATGAAGAAAAGGCCAGGCTTGAACTTAAAGCAATAGGCTCAAGCGAGGAAGAGCTGGAAAATCTTAAAATTGAAGAAATTAAAGTAGTAAAAGAGGTAAAGGAAGTTGCTCTGCTGCTTTCAGAAAAAAGAAAGATCACTGGTGAAAAACTGGAAAAACTGGTAATCAAGGAACTCTCTGATCTGGGCATGGCTGGCACAATTTTTAAAATATCAATAACAAGGGAAATCAGCTCACAGGGAGATGTTGAATCAGACAACAAAAAATATATGCTTTACCCTCATGGACTGGACAAGGTGGAGTTTCTCCTTTCAGCTAATGAAGGTGAGGATCTAAAACAGCTTCGCAAAGTAGCATCAGGTGGGGAGATGTCCAGAATAATGCTGGCAT
>CAYTLM010000040.1:0-13504 GCA_964438485.1 uncultured Leptospirales bacterium
CTATTTAAAAATTCATCCTCAATATTCCTGGTCAAATCCAGCTCTGCCATAGCTTCTGCGTGCTTTACTGCAACAACAACCGGTACTGCAATTCCAGTTCCTATAAAATATGCAAGAATACTTCCTAAAATAAGAAGAATAATTGTTATTCCTAAAATAATATTTCTTAAAGAAACTGTACCAGCCAGTATTTCATCAAGATCCATTGCAACAATTACAGACCAATTGTTACTGGTAGCAATAGGTGTAAATGCAGTATACCTGTCAATTCCCTGAAAAAGATACTGAGCTACTCCGGTCTCTCCATTTATTATTCTCTTCATAGCTGCGGCAAGTCCCTCTACTGTTTTATCCTGTGCTGATGCTTTTATAGGATTATAAGCATCCAGAACCAGTTTCTCATTAAGATGCCCCTGAACAGCGCCATCCTTATTTACTATATAGGCATAACCTGTTTTTCCCAGTTTAACATCTTTTATAAGCTCGGATATTTCAGTAGCATGACGCACCCCATAAAGAACACCAGTTATCCGACCATCTCTTTTAATAGGAACTGAAATGGATACAATAAGATTACCTGTTACTCCGCTCACATAAACATCAGAATATGTAGGAATTCCTGCCATGGCCCTTGTATAATATTCCCTGTCTGATATCCTGGCAGGCGTCCTTTCCATATTTGTTCTTATTGAATTACCATTGGTATCAGCTATTGCAAAAACATCAAAACCCATACGGTCAGCTTCCTGCCTAAAATAAGCGACCTTTTCAGCCCAGGGTGTATTATCATCAACAATACGCCTTTCTGCAAGGCCTTCCATTCTGGCGATATTTACTTTCATATTCGCCTGTATAACCCTGCTTATTTCTTGCGTTATTTGAAGAAAATTTTCTTCTGTCTGCTCCAGTAAAGTTCTTTTGGCTAATGTGTAACTTACTATGCCAAAAGTAGCAGAAACAATAAAAAGTGCGCCAACTATAAGCAGAATTAATTTTGTTTTTATTGATTTCATAACCTCTCCCCTTTTTTATTAACAAAAGAATATCACCAATACTATAATATTATAAATCTAAAAAAAAATCAATAATTTAATAGCATTGTCAGTTTAGCTGTTTTTTATTTTTTCTGCAATAACCGAAAAGGGTAATAATTAACTCACAGAATTCGGTGAGAGATAATAGTTATGTGCGATAGGCAAATAATACAGATTATGTGTTTAATATTTTTATTGCGTATTTCACAAGTTCACTGGATGAATCAAATCCCAGCTTTTCCCTGATATTTCTTCTATGAGTTTCGACAGTATTAACACTCAGGTTGAGCTTTATTGCTATTTCTTTGGGAGAAAAGCCAGATCCAATAAACCTTAGCACTTCACGCTCCCTTGGAGTAAGGCCCTTATATGGAGTTATACCATCCTCATTCCCTTTTTTCATCAGGTTTAATATAAGCTTTTTAGAAAGATCAGCAGGCAAATAAAGGTTCCCTTTCATTACTTCACGCACAGCATTAATAATTTCTTCAACAGGCTCCTTTTTGTTTAAATAACCCATAGCACCTGTTAGTATGGCCTTTTCTGCATAAAAAACCTCATCATACATTGAAAGAATCAATGTTTTTACATCTCTGTAATGCTCTTTTACAGCCTTTATAAAATCAAAACCATCTGCCCCGCCTTCAAGGGAAATGTCAACCAGAACAACATCAATTTTTTTCTTTGCAAGAATAGCCAATGCTGACTCAGCATTTGACGCCTGAGAAGAAACAACAATGTCATCCTCAAGATTAATTGCCATTGAAAGACCATGTCTTATTGCAGGGTGATCATCAAGAAGCATCAGCCTAATCTTTGACTCATTCATAGAATTAATATCTCATTCCATTACTATTCAGCAACATTTTTTTCTCCTATTTTCACTGAAACAAGAACCCGTTTTTCCCTCGCATCAATGTCAAAACCCATACCAGCAACTTTAGCCCTGTATTTCATTATGCGAAGACCCATACCAGGGCTTTCCATTTTAAAATCACGCCTTTGAATACTTTCAATAACAAAACAACTCTGTTCACTGGAGCCATCATATCTGAATATTATTTTTCTCGCTTTGCCATGTTTGATAGAATTATTAATCGATTCAAGTATAATATAATATAAATTCGCAAGCTTTACAGAATCATACTCTGCTATAGACTCATCAACATTAAGCTCAACAGCAACTCCATAAACACTTGTTGTTTTTCGTGCAATGTCATTCAGTAATTCAATAAAACCAATATCCTTTAAAGGAAAGTCAAGTCCCCTGCTTAATGCGTGTGTTTCTTCAAGCGCAGATGATGCAACCTCTGAAATCTGTTCTAAATCATCATTTGAAAGCTCCCCTGTCTTGTTATACTTGCGCCGAAAAGCCTGCACAAGATATAAAATCGCACCCAGCTTTTGCCCCAGACTATCATGGAGAATATGTCCTATTCTTGAGCGCTCCTTTTCAATCTCATCTAAAATTGCCCTTTGAGTAATACGCTTCTCTGTTATATCCTCAACAATAATAACTCCACCAGCAACATTACCATTTGTATCAAAAACCGGCTCATAAACAATATGTACAGGTATTGTTTTATTACTTCCTATTAAAGTAAAGGTACCTTCATAATTACCAGACTTACCATTTAATAATTTTTCAGCAAGCAAAACCAGTTCCGCATCAGGCAAATCCAAAACGCTTGTTCCAACAATCTGAGACCATGACAAGGCAGTTATACCTATAAAGGCCTCATTACAATCTACTATAACTCCCTTACTGTTTATATAAAACAGTCCAAATGGAGAGTTTTCAAAAATCAGCCTGTACTTTTTTTCACTTGCCATTAACTCTTTATAAATTAAAGATTTTAAAATATCCATTTTTTTTAAATCACTAATTTCTTCAACAATTCCCTCTACCCATCCCTTATCCTTTACAAGCCTTGCTGAATATCTAAGCCAGAGGGAAAAACCATTTCTGCCTTTAAACTGAACTTCATAATTGTTTATCTCCTCATTTGCTTTTAAAATTAATTCCATTTTATGCAGTTCATTTTTATCAACATAGAAATCCCTTGATGATACTGATTGTGACAAAAGTTCCTCCC
The DNA here is from genome assembly GCA_964438485.1 of uncultured Leptospirales bacterium. Lineage (GTDB taxonomy): Bacteria > Spirochaetota > UBA4802 > UBA4802 > UBA5550 > JBBAGC01. The sequence goes on from CAYTLM010000040.1 coordinate 3,131, forward strand.
TGGTTTTAAAACCTAAAATCCGGGCAAAACAATCATTGGCCTCAAGCACCGTGCCTTCATTTAATTTTATTATAAAAATACCTATTTGCGAATTAAGGAAAAGATTTCTGTATCTTTCTTCTGCTTCTTTTAAATCCTTTTTTGTTTCATATAACTTCAAAGCCATACTTATTGAAGCAAGAAGAACTGCTTCGCCAGAATTTTTTAACACATATCCATAGGAGGTAATCTCTTTGGTTTTCTTTACAAATTCAGGATCCGAATGTGATGATAAAAATACAAGTGGTATATCCCGATCTTTCAACATTTGTGAAGCAGCAGATGTTCCATCTATACCCTCACCCATATATATATCCATAAGAACAAGATCAACCGGCTCGTTTTTTTTAATAAGTTCAACAGCCCCTTCTCCTGTTTGTGAATGAATAACCCTGTAGCCATTCTTTTCAAGAATCTTACAGGTTAGCCTGGCTGTTACAGCCTCATCCTCAACAAGAAGAATTGTTGTTTGAATTTTTCCAATCATGCAATTCTTTCCATGTGCTTTTTTGTCCTTTAAAAAACATTTAAAAACCTATACTTTTGAAAGAAAACTCATATTTTTTATATTTGCAGGTTTTTGTTCATTTTTATTATACAGTGTATTTACCAATTGCACTTGACAATAAAAAGATACAAATTAATGTGCTTATCCAATATAAAAAAATCATGAGACATAAAAAATGAAAAAAAATACTTCAATTATTCTGGATAATTATGAAAAAGGGCTTTTAATAGGAATAATATCCCGAGCCATAAGCGATGATAAAACCCTGGCCACAGATGATATTGAAAAGCTTAAAGAACTAAAAAAAGAACTTCAGGAAATATAACTATACAACAGGGTATAATTACTTAAAAATACTCTGTTACAACCCCTTTCTTTTACTTTTAAAAAAAATCATCCTTTTTTCATGAGGTAGTCAAATTTAACTCATGCATATTTAACAATTCACTACTTATTGTTATTGAATTGCTTTTTGTGTATATATCAATATTGAACAAAATATAATTTTTTTAAAAACATTCATCTTTAAAAAAGAACAATATTACGAACTATTAAACACTCATCATTTTTTTTACTTGATAAAATTAATTTAACAATTAATATGTTATAAGATTAATTATTTTCTTAGGGAGTTTTTGTACATGAAAGAAAAAGTCACTTTAAAAACTTTAAAGCTACAGGAAAGAGAGGCAAGAAAAAACCTTATAATTGATGCTGCTGAAAAAGTTTTTGCCACAAAGTCTGTTGATAAAGCAACTATGAGAGAAATAGCCAATGAAGCAGGCATGGCAACGTCTTCAATATACCGGTTCTTTTCCAATCAGGAAGCTATACTTGTGGCAGCCACTGTTCGCACACAGACAATTTTTAATGAAATTCTTAACCGGCTACTAAATGAAAAAAAACCAGAAGAAAGCCTGCGCAGTCTTTTAAACAAATATATTGATTTCATATCAGAAAATGATACCTATTTTAGAATGATGACAATACTCATGTCCCAGGGAAACCTTAATCCTGAATCAAGCAAGGCAATTGTTGCTGTTATGAATGAAACACTGGCTGGAATTGACAAGATATTTGAACTTATGAAATTTAAAGGAAATCCCAGGCTTCTTTCCAGATATATTTATTCAAGCATGATAGGAGTATCTGTGTCATACAATAAACTCCCAGGTATAAACCAGGAGGCTCGCGTTAAGCACATGAGATCTATAGCCCAAATAATCTATGATATGATTATTCACTATCCCAAAGACACAAAAATGCAGGAATAAAAAATATTAAATTTCATATTCTGTTCCTTCAATTGCAAGCTCAAGTTTGAGATCTACTGAAGCCTTTTTATTTACACTCATATAAGTGAGTGCATTGGAAAGTACACTATCAAGTTTTTCATCATCATAATTAGGATCATGATGAAACAGTATAAGCTTTTTTACCCTGTTCATTGACGCAATATCAATAGCAATGGATGCTGATGAATGGCCCCATGATATCTTATCAACCATTGCTTCTTCAAATGTGTACTGTGTATCAAAAAGAAGAAGGTCAGCATCATGGAAAAGCTCATTATATGAATGAATCAGATCAATTTCATTTATACTAAATTCGCAGTCACTTGTGTAAACAAAAACACTACCTTGATCCTCGATTCGAACACCATGTGCGCCTCCTGGATGAGGCATACTCTTTATAAAAACTTTGGTATCATTTATAAAAAAAAACTCATCCTGTTTAACAGAAAAAAATCTTTTTGAAGCAGCCATGCTATCAAGTGTTATTGGGAAATGGCTATCCATCTGCTGATAATCAAGCCTTTCTTTAATATCCTTAAAAGCTGAATAAATATTAAACCTGTTCCCTTTTACATAAAAAGGGGCAAAAAAAGGGATACCCTGAATATGATCCCAGTGAGTATGAGTAAGTATCATGTTTGCTGCACCCTTTCCTGAAGCAAAACCCTCTTTCATCAATTCTCTGCCAAAATTAATCAAACCTGAACCGCAATCTATTATTATTATTTCACCTGATAAAGTGCGCACCTCAATACAGGTGGTGTTCCCACCATAAGAACCCTTTATGGAAAAAGGCAAATTCTCCACAAACTCCTTTACGGATTCTTCAGAAGAAATATCACCTGGCCGTGCAAGAGTAAGAGCCTTAATTATTTTATTTTCAATAGTTAAAGAATTAAGCGGCGTAGGATGTGAACCCCGAACTCCCCAGAGTTTTACTTTCATTTTAAACACTCTTTCCTGTATAATAACCTTTTTGTCTATACTACCCTTTACAAATTTAATTTCAATAAAAATTCATACCTTCAATAAAAAACTTGACACTCTGCAATTATAATATTTTCATTTTGACACTAAACTATTCCTGAAAACTTCAAAAAATATATATTCGGATAAATTAAAGCATGAAATTCTCTGACAGAATACTAAAAGTAAAACCATCTCCAACCCTTGCAGTAACTGAAATGGCTGCACAGCTTAAAGCGCAGGGCATAGATGTACTGGGATTTGGTTCAGGAGAACCAGACTTTGACACTCCTCAACATATTAAAGATGCTGCTATAAAAGCAATTGAAACTGGTAAAACAAAATACACTCCTGCAGGCGGAATCCCTGAATTAAAAAAAGCTATAGCTGACAAGTTTTTAAGAGACAACAAGCTGGACTACAAGCTCTCGGAAGTAATTGTAAACTGCGGAGGAAAACACTCATTCTACAATCTTATGCAGGTTTTGCTTAACAATGGAGATGAGGTAATTATCCCTTCACCATACTGGGTGTCATTCCCTTCAATGGTTGAACTTGCCGGAGGAATTCCTGTAATACTGAATACTGAAGCTGAAACCAATTTTAAAATAACACCTGAACAGCTTAAAAAAAGCATTACCCGCAAAACAAGCGCTGTTGTAATAAATTCACCTTCCAATCCTACAGGAGCAGCCTATACTTTTGACGAACTTAAAGCGCTGTCTGAAGTTATTCTTGATGCAGGCATTTTGGCTATATCTGATGATATTTATGAATCAATTGTTTATGGAAACTATAAGTTCAACAATATAGCCAATGTATCAAATGACATGTATAAAAAAACAATAGTGCTTAATGGTGTGTCCAAAACCTATGCAATGACAGGGTGGCGTATAGGATACATGGCAGGCAATGAAAATATTATTAAAAAAGTGGAAACCCTGCAGGGACAATCAACATCCAATCCCTCATCCATATCGCAGTATGCAGCAATTGAAGCTCTATCAGGCGACCAGTCAGTAGTTAGTGAGATGGTAAAAGCTTTTGACAGACGCAGAAAATTTGTTGTACAAGGTTTGGACAGCATACCTGGCTTTAAGTGTTACAACCCTGAAGGAGCCTTTTATGTTTTTCCCAGAGTAGACGAAGTGTATAAATTTAAGGGCTGGAAAAAAATCGAAGAAAAATATAAAGATGAATATAAATCATCATCTCTTTGTGCATATCTTCTTGAAGAAGCCAAAAGCGCTGTTGTTCCGGGAATAGGTTTTGGTAATGACAACTATTTCCGTATGTCCTTTGCAACTTCGGATGAAAGCCTTTTAGAAGGGATAAAAAGAATAAAGAAAGCAATAGAAAAACTTACTTAAATGCCTTTTACGCATTAATGCGCAAATAATATCAAGGGGGAAATTTATGAAATTTCAAATGCTACTTTATGTGCTTGGGAGGAAGCTTAAGTCAAAACTTAAGAAAAGCCCTGAATTCAAAAAACGAGTATCAGAAAAAAACTGCACAGTACAAATTAAAACAGCTGATAACTCAAGAGGAAGATACTATACTTTCAACAATGGCGAAATAACCTCTAATAAAGGTATTGCCAAAGATCCTACAGTTGCCCTTGTATGGGAAGATGCTGCTACCGGATTTGATGTACTCTCATCAAAGGATCAGGCAAAAAGAATGGAAGCTCTACATTCAGGAAAGCTTAAGCTTGAAGGTGATGGAGCAACAGCTCTCTGGTTTACTGAAACAGTTAAACAGGCAACCAGCTAAGCAGGCACATAAAATAATCATGCCCTAAATACTCAGGTATAAACTAATCTTTTACCAAAAATTTTTGCCAAAAATCATCAGGGGCTTATAACCCATAATCCCCTGATGAAACTTTACCCAAATGCAATTCCAAATCCTGCAATAGCAACAAGTAGAAGCATAAAAAAAAGAACCAAAGATGCAAGTATTCCCGGAATAATACAAATAGCCAATGCCTTACCAAAATCTATGGAATGCATTTCGGAAATTCCCTGAATAAGAATCATAACATGCCAGATAAAAAGAAGAAAGGTAATGAATACATAAAAAAAGCCAGGTGCAAAATTAATTATTGAGAAAAAATAAACTAAAGGAAGAATAAATGCTTTTGGGAAAAGAGAAAAACTTACAACTGTAATTGTCTCCTTTATCCGTCCATCATAGCCCATAAACTGGGATACAGCATCAATAAGCGAAGAATAAACTACAATTTTAACAATAGTATAAAGGAAAACAAGTATCCATACATAGCTTATCCAGTAATAAAAAAAACCTGTTCCATTTATAATAATTAAAAGAGCTAAAATATTTGCAAGTGTAATAAAAGCAGGCACTAACATGCTTACAAAAATATTATTTGCTTTATCTGCCTTAATAGATCTATAAAGCTCCCTGGGCTCTGTAAGAGCATAAAGAAAATAATCTGCCCAGACCAATGATTTCATCTTTTCAAAACTCATTGCTAATACCTGTACTCAACCGGCTTTGCAGGATAAACCACTCCATCCATGGAAAAATTTCCGCCTCTGAAATAATTCCCCAGCAAATTCATAACATTGTTAAAAGGTGAAGAAACCTCCTCATAAACAGGTGCATTTTCATCCAATCCAGCCAGCTCCTTTGCCTTGTATATTGAATCCTCAAAAGTTCCTATGCCGTCAATAAGACCGTGTTTTAATGCTGTTTCACCATCCATGATTCTGCCATCAGCCACAGGAATTATTTCAGATTCATTCATGCTTCTTCCCAAAGCTACATCTTTAATAAATCTGTTATATGAAGAATCGATCAGCTCCTGAATAAGCTTTCGCTCCTCTGGAGTAACATCCCTATATGAGGAAAGAATATCCTTGTGCTTTCCGCTTTTAATAACATTCATGCCTATGCCATATTTATCAAAAAGCTTTTTTAAATTAGGAGAATAAGTAATAACACCAATAGATCCTGTTATAGTTCCATAATTTGCCAGAATATGGTTACATGCAGAAGCAATATAATAACCGCCAGATGCTGCAACATCACCCATTGAAGCCACTATAACAATATTTTTTTTCCTGAGCTTCCAGAGCTTTTGATATATTTCCTGAGTAGCACCAACTGTGCCTCCAGGAGAATTGATCCTCAAAACAATCCCTTTTATTTCATCATTTTTTAGTAAATCATCAAGACGTTTAACAACAGCTTCAGCTCCTTTAGATAAAGCGCCTAATCCTGATGGAGATGACATTTCAATTGGGCCATCAACCCTTACAACTGCAATCCCTGGTCCAAACTGAGGCATTTTCATCTTCACCTCTGTAGAACTCTTCTTATCAATACGAAAACTAACATCAATAATAGCAATAACTGCAAAAAGCACCAGCATTACAAGAATCGCTATCATCAATTTTCTTTGTCTTTCCATTTTATATGCCTGTCTTTAAAAAATTTATAATATAAGCAGAGGGAACCATAAGCCGGATTTATTCCCCCTTTTTTCTCAGACTGTAAAATAGGAGCTATAACTTCAACTAATTCCATCTAGCTCGCTATCTTCGAAAACTCCTTCATTTCAATAACAGACTCCTTTTCACGTACTTCCTCAACTGTTCTTTCAAGAATTTCAGCAACTCTGTCTTCAATCCAGTCTGTTCCGCATTGTTCACAAACCAGAGCAGGAACATGGCGAACCACAAAAACACCAGTACCTAAATCCACAGCAAATGTTGTTGTACCTTCTACTTTATGGCCACCGCATAAAGGACACATTTCTTGTTTATTCATCCTTTTCTCCTTGTGATAAAATCACCTTCAAAATGTTTTCTATCAGGATAATAAGCAGTTATAATATAAACACTTTTATTCTCAAAATCAAAAGCTGTAACTACATGTAATGTTAGCTCCTTGCTAATACATGCGATTAAAACACTTGGTAAAGGTTTATCTTTTATATACGACTCAATGATTATACCTTCTATTACTGCTTTCTTAACATCCTCTCTGGAAATTTTTCGTTCCATCATACGCTGAAGTGCATGTTTTTGCCATATAATTTCTCCAGTTGAAACAATTTCAGCTATTAAATCTTTTTTTAACATAATATTCTTAACTCAACTAATCCCTTTTAGCTTGCTATCTTTTTATACCGCAATTTCAAATTCATTCTACACTCCATAAACAACTAATCTCAGTGATTAACCCTTCCTTTTTCTGCCACAGAGGCGCAGAGAACACAGAGCTATAATATCATTCTTTTTATTCCATTTTTTAATACTGGTACATTAAAATTTATTAAAAGTCCAATTTTTTTATCAGCCATTTTTAAATATGATAACAGCTGAGCTTCAAATACTGACTCTATTCTACTTACTGCCTTTAATTCAACTATTACTTCATTTTCTACAATTAAATCAAGCCTGAAATCGCTTATTTTTTTTCCCTTATAAATAACTGGCATAAAAAACTGTCTTTGATATAATATATTATGAAATTCAAATTCACAACATAATGCTTCTTCATAAATCGATTCTAAAAGACCAGGACCAAGTTGCTTATGCACTTCTATTGAACAGCCAATTATTTTATCAGTTATTAAATTTAAATCTTTCATTAATTATAAAACCCTGCCTACCTCTGTGGACTCTGTGTCTCAGTGGCTAATCCTTCATTTTTTTGACACAAAGGCGTAGAGGCTCAGAAAAATATTATTTCCCAAAAAATACAAAATAATCCAAAAAATTTATAATATAAGCAGAGGGAACCATAAGCCGGATTCTGTTTATGCAGCTATCTGACTTGTCCCTGTGTTGCCACAGGGATCTTTGCGACCTACCCTCAGCCACGAACGGGCAGTCCTTAGCGGCTGACTACTTGGTCTTGCATCGAGCGGGGTTTACACTGCCGTTTACTTTACAGCAAACGCGGTGAGCCCTTACCTCACCATTTCACCCTTACCTTTATTCACCGGAGTGAATAGAGGCGGTATATTTTCTGTTGCACTTTCCATCGCCTCACGACGCCCGGGTGTTACCCGGCACTCTGCCCTTTGATGTCCGGACTTTCCTCACTTCCCCTAAAGGGACCGCGCAGCTGCTTGTTTCCCTCTGCTGAGGTACTATTGTTTTTCTATTTTAAAATAATCAATCTCATTTTTTATTTTTTTAAACATTTAAAAATTAAATCACTGTTTTAGGCTATTCCAGCAGATCCTTTGGCATTTTCATTTGATTAAGAAACATATTTGCCCTTTATTACAACAAACACTTATAATAAAACAGGGGTCCTAACCTCAATAATAATTTTATCGAATTATATAGTTGACAAATATCCTTAAAAAAAATATGGATTAATAATAAATTATGGGCGATAAAAATACAAATATTTTGCATTTTCTTTTTGCTGGGAGAAATTTTAATTCCAGAATTTTCCCAGGATCAGGAAAATTCTCTTTAATCAGCATAATACAGCTTGTGATAAAAACCTATTGGGCCCAATTGACTATAAATACACTTATATGTGCAGACGTTGATGATCCCTCAGATGACCTCCTTAACACTATTACACAAAATAACAACATACAAAGAAAGGAGTTCTAAAACTATATGTTTGTAATAACAACAGCGGTCCTTGGAGGCCTTGGTCTTTTCCTTTACGGGATGAAAATAATGAGTGAAGGACTCCAGACAGCCACAGGTGAAAAGCTGAAAAATATACTCTGGAAAGCAACAAGCAACAGGTTTAAAGGTGTGCTTACCGGTTTTGGCATTACAGCAACAATTCAGTCCTCCAGTGCAACCACTGTTATGATCATCAGTTTTGTTAATGCAGGATTAATTAATCTTACCCAGGCCACAGGAATAATTCTAGGTGCAAACATAGGTACAACTGTTACAGGATGGATAATAGCGCTTGTGGGCTTTAAATTCCAAATCACAGCCCTTGCCCTCCCTGCCATAGGAGTAGGCTTTTTCACCAGATTTGTTAGAAGTGAAAAAATTAAAAACTGGGGTGACGTTCTTCTTGGATTCGGGATATTATTTCTGGGTCTTTCCATAATGAGCGATTCAGTAAAGGATTTGCGCGGTTCTGAACTAATAACTAATTTCATGTCCACTTACAGGGCCTCTGGAATATTTGCAACTCTGGTTGTAGTAATGGTGGGCGTAATAATTACCATGATTATACAGTCATCCAGTGCAACCATGGCAATGACAATGACCCTGGCAGTAAGCGGCTTAATCGATTTTTATACAGCAGCTGCACTAATACTTGGAGAGAATATAGGTACTACTATAACAGCCAATATTGCAGCAATAGGTTCTTCAGCTGAAGCAAAAAGGGCTGCAAGGGTACATATGCTTTTTAATGTTTTTGGTGTAATATGGGTGCTGACTATTTTCAAAACACACTTTATACCCTTTGTAGATTGGCTGATCCCTGGAGATCCCTTTAATCCTTCTATCTCAATGAGGGAGCTAATAATCGCTGACCATATGGCTGCTTTTCATACAGCCTTCAATATAATAAATACAATTATTTTTCTCCCATTCGTTACATACCTGGCAAAAATTGCACATAGAATAGTCCCTGATGACCCTGAAAAAAGCGGTTTTCATCTTAAATATATCTCCCATGTCCTTGTTGCAACACCTTCAATAAATATTAACCAGGCAAGAATGGAAATAAAGCGAATGGTCAGTATTGTATCTGACATGTATGACCTTATAACAGATGTGATTAAAAACTCTGAGACAAAGCTTGGACATGTAATTGAACAGATACAGACAATGGAAAATCAGACTGATCAGCTTGAACATGAAATTTCCATTTTTCTTGTAAAGGTTTCACGGAATAATCTTTCCGTAGATCAAAGCAATGAAGTTTCTGTAATGCACCTTAAAATTACAGAGCTGGAAAGTATTGGAGATCAGTGTGAATCCCTTATGCGGCTGCTAAGAAGAAGATATGACAAACAACTTACATTCTCAGAAAGCGGAATCAGGGAGCTGCTGGAAATTTCAGCTAAAACAAGAGAATTTTTAGATCTGATTAGTGCAAATATTGACTATACCAGCAAAAACATTATGCCCCAGGCTGAAGTAATAGAAAACCGGATTGATGAGCTAAAAAGAACACTGCGGAAACAGCACATAAGGCGCCTTAATGAAGAAAAATGCGCTGTTGAACCTGGGCTTGTATTTATAGACATGCTCACTGCTTTTGAAAAAATAGGAGATCACGCATATAACATAGCAGAGAGTATTTCAGGCTACAGAATCACCTGACAAAGAACAAATTTTAAATAAAAAAATTTTTAATGAATTATTTATTTTTTAAACTAAAATTGTTTTATTCAGCCTTCTTGTTATATTTAAGCAATGAAGAATAAGGGAAAAGCTGTAGGAAAAAAAATTTCATTTAGAATAATACTTGTAACTCTATTCTTCCTGATTTTAGCATTATCTGTTAAAAACAGCATACTTATGGGCAAAGAAATAAATATTACACAGGATATATCCCCAGGCATTATGCATGAAAATGAAATATATTTTT